>NZ_JEOG01000008.1:0-139025 GCF_006408715.1 Bifidobacterium sp. UTCIF-39
CATTCTTGGAAGGGGTTCCTGACGGCATGACCGTCAGGAACCCCTTTGCATACCCGGACAACACCCCCAAATTCTGTCCTATAACCCTATAACCCATAATGGGACTTACTGTGCTCGGACTTTCCATTTGCGTTTTCCCGTTTTACCGGTGATATAGGCATCCGTCTTGCCATACCTCAGACTGGTCCGTAGCAGTTGAGTAAGCTGAGTCCTCTTGTGCGTTTTCGTTTTTGCGTTCCCTTCGGCGCATTGGCGCGGCTAGCAGCTACACATTCAGATATGAAGATCCGTTCTTTATTCATGGTTTCAGCATTGGGTGTGCGTCTGTCTGCAAATCGGAGGAGGGGACATTCGACCACATTGTCCGGCTGATCTGTACTTTTCATCACCGATTCGGTTGCCTTGAATGACACGTCCATTTCAAGGAGGACCACAATGAACAGGGATGATGAGCGTCGTAGGATGTTGCGCCGGCTGATCTGGGGAGCGCATCGCGAGCGCCAGCGACGACGAAGAAACCTGACCACGGGGCTACTGTTGGTTCTCATGGTGTCCATGGGGTTTATCGCGTTTCCGTATACCGAGGTGCAAGCCACGCAAGTCATGTCAGGTTGCGGCTTGGGGTTTGTCTGGCCGATCGAGTCAAAATCATCTCCCATGATCGTGCGAGACTTTGATAATCCAGCGCAGCCATGGCTGCCCGGCCATCGTGGCGTGGACCTTCAGGTATCGTATGGCGTCGTTGTGGTAGCCCCTTCAGACGGAACCCTTGTCTTTGCCGGACAGGTGGGGGGAAAGAATGTGCTGACTATCGATCATGGGAACGGTCTCTCAACCACGTACGAGCCTGCGACGACAACATTGCCCGTTGGCACGGCACTACGCAGGGGAGAGCAGTTCGGCAAAGTCGACGGCCATTCCGATCATTGCGATGGTCAATGCCTTCATTGGGGATTGCGGGAGGGAAAACAACGATATCGGAATCCGGAGCATGCGGTCAGGCAGCAACGAATCGCACTGAAACCGGTCGATGACGCCTCAGCCATTCAATGAACTGATGCTGCACAAACACAAACGTGGTCGCATGCCCCAGAGCATGCAACCACGTCATATATGCAGTTGGTGATTATACGGAATCAGCTGTTTCAGATCTGCTCGTAGGGAGTGACCACCACGCCACAGCGCTGGAATTCCTTCACATCGATGTAGCCGGTATACGCCATAGCTCGACGAAGCGCACCGATGTAGTTCATCGAGCCGTCGGTACGGTTACTCGGTCCGAACAGAATCTGATCCATGTCGCCGACCGTGCCCACATGATAACGACGGCCACGAGGCAGTTCGGCATGCCGGGCCTCGGCCCCCCAGTGCTCTCCATGACCGGGAGCTTCGATGGCACGTGCTAGCGGCACGCCCAGCATGACCGCATCGGCACCCAGCGCGAAGGACTTGACGAAATTGCCGGAAGTGCCGGTACCGCCGTCGGCGATGACGTGCACGTAACGGCCACCGGACTCATCCATGTAGTCACGGCGCGCCGCAGCGACATCGGCAATCGCGGTGGCCATCGGGGCATGCATGCCAATCGTGGTACGCATGGTGGAAACGGCACCTCCGCCGATGCCCACGAGCACGCCGGCCGCTCCCGTCCTCATGAGGTGCAGAGCGGCCTGATAGGTAGCGGCACCACCGACGATCACCGGCACATCAAGCTCATAAATGAACTTCTTCAGATTCAGCGGCTCATGCGTGCGAGAGACATGTTCGGCAGACACCGAGGTGCCGCGAATCACAAACAGATCGACGCCAGCTTCGATCACTGTGGAATAGAATTCCTGAGTGCGTTGCGGTGTCAACGCGCCCGCGACGGTGACACCGGCCTCACGGATCTCATGCAGACGCTGCGTGATGAGATCCGCTCTGATCGGCGCAGTGTACAGCTGCTGCATGCGGGCGGTGCTCTCCTCGGCAGGAGCCTCAGCAATCTCCTTGAGCAGCGGTTCCGGATCATCGTAGCGGGTCCACAATCCCTCGAGATCAAGCACACCCAATCCGCCAAGCCGTCCAAGCTCGATGACGGTCCTGGGGCTCATCACGGAATCCATCGGAGCTCCGATGACTGGGATGTCGAACTCATAGGCGTCAACCTGCCAGGAGGTGGACACGTCCTCGGGGTCGCGGGTTCGACGGGAGGGGACAATGGCGACATCATCCAGCGAATAGCACATGCGGCCGGACTTGCCCAGGCCGATTTCAGTCTCTTGGGTCATGCAACCTAGGCTAATGCGGCGTAGCGACGGGAACATGCATATTCCGTGTTTTATGGACGTTTCTGACGGACGAAACATGAATCATGTATGAAAGACACTGTCATTGTGAGCAAATCAATGATCGTGCCTTAGCAAAAGGAGCAACGTTCATGGCGAAAATCAAAGTCAAAGGCAAGGTCGTCGAACTCGACGGCGACGAGATGACCCGAGTCATCTGGAAGGACATCAAGAACCGTCTGATCCTTCCTTATCTCGACGTTGATCTCGATTACTACGATCTTGGCATCGAGAACCGTGATGCCACCGATGATCAGGTGACCATCGATGCCGCCAAGGCCATTCAACGTGAGCACGTGGGAGTCAAGTGCGCCACCATCACCCCGGATGAGGCCCGCGTCAAGGAATTCGGCCTCAAGAAGATGTGGAAGTCGCCCAACGGCACGATCCGTAACATTCTCGGTGGCACCATCTTCCGCGAGCCGATCGTCATCTCCAACATCCCCCGTTTGGTTCCGGGCTGGACCAAGCCGATCGTCGTGGCCCGTCACGCATTCGGCGACCAGTACAAGGCCACTGATTTCCGCGTTCCCGGCGAAGGCCGACTGACCATTACCTTCACCCCCGCAGACGGCAGCGAACCAATCGAACACGTTGTGTTCGACTACCCCGGATCCGGTGTGGCACAGGTGCAGTACAACCTCGACGAATCCATCAGGGGATTCGCTCGCGCCTGCTTCAACTATGGCCTGCTGCGCCACTACCCGGTATATCTGAGCACGAAGAACACGATTCTGAAGGCCTACGACGGTCGTTTCAAGGACCTGTTCGCAGAGATCTACGAAACGGAATACAAGGCACGCTACGAGCAGGAGGGGCTGACCTACGAGCACCGTCTGATCGACGACATGGTGGCCAGTTCGCTGAAATGGCACGGTGGCTATGTATGGGCATGCAAGAACTATGACGGCGACGTGCAGTCCGACACCGTCGCCCAGGGCTTTGGCTCGCTCGGACTGATGACGTCCGTGCTGATGACCCCCGACGGCGAGACCGTCGAGGCAGAGGCCGCTCATGGCACGGTGACCCGCCACTATCGCCGTTGGCAGAAGGGGGAGAAAACCTCGACCAACCCGATCGCATCCATCTACGCGTGGACCGGTGGTCTCAAGCACCGCGCCAAGCTCGACGGTACGCCGGAAGTCGCGCATTTCGCGGAGACACTGGAACACGTCATCGTCTCCACCGTCGAATCCGGCCGCATGACCAAGGATCTGGCACTGCTCATCGGACCGGATCAGCCCTGGCTGGATACCGAAGGATTCATGGACGCTCTCGACGAGGAACTCGCCAAGGCGCTCGCCTGATCGTGGACGAAGTGCTCGTGACTGCCGCCATGAGCACTTCGATGGTGGTCCTCATAACAAGTGCCGACCGATGCTGTCATCGGCCGGCACTCGTTTTTTCCGCGTCGGTAAAATGCCCTAGAATGCCCATAGTCGGCTTTGACGGACACGGGATGCTCCCGAGCCTTACCGAAGGAAGTGATGTTGTGCGCGGAAGGAACGATTGGGGCGCGAAGATTATTGCGCTGCTGACCGGAACGATGATGATATGGTCGCTTTCGGCCTGTGGGCAGCAGCAGGCTCCCAGTCCGGCACCATCCCCCACGCAGTCGTCGTCCTCCTCGACCGTTGACACGGGGCAGGTCGCGGTTTTCCTGCCCGATGACGGGATCACCCTTTCGCAGAGCACTCCGCTGAACAAGTGGACCAAGCTGAATTCCGCTCTGGAAAATGCATTGACCGACGATGGTTTCGCCGACAAGGATGTCACGTCCGTCAAGTCCAAGAACATTGATGACCAGACCAAGTCCATCAATGACTACATCGATCGACACGGTGATGATGCCCGTCCGTCCACGATCATCATCGCGCCGGTCGCGCAGCCTGATGACATCACACGGCAGTATGGGGATTACGTCTCACAGTCGCTGCCTACGGAGGCGGACGCCTCCTCCGGCAACCCCGACGACATCGATCAGGCTGGACGGGCGGCGAATCTGTCCGCCGCCCTCACCAAGGCGAAGGATGCGGGAATCCACGTGATCATGGTGGCCAACACCATCGAAGGATATGCTCCCGACGCCTACGTCAGCATGTCGAGCATTCGGGAGATCGCTCATACCCAGGCCACACTGCTCTCCGACAAGCTTGAACTGTCCAAGGCGACTGCCGACAATCCGAGGAGCATCGAGATCCTGCTTCCCTCCAACGGCGACGACACGGCCGATCAGGAGGCCTTCGCCGGCATATGGGAGGTACTTGGTCCCTACTTCAAGTCCGGTGCCGCGATCAGCCCATCCGGATTCCTCACCACGGAAAGCGATGAAAACAGTTGGAGCCGGGTGACCTTCTCCGGCACCGATAAGGACTCCGCCAGGTCGGTGCTGACCGAGCGTCTGAAATCGGACTCCGAAAATGCGCATGTGCCCATTGATGGCGTTCTCGCCATGAACGATCTTGTCGCGTCGGGGGTATTGTCCGCGCTTTCGGATCTTGGCTATGAGGGTACTTCGGCCGACATCAATCCGAAGATCACCATCGGCGGGATCGTCGATAACATTGCTGGGAACAAGGATCTCAAAAAGAACAAGGTTCCCGAGCCGCAGAAGATGTCGGGATCGCAGCAGAGCGTCGATGGTGGCTCCGGGGACGGTTCCGGGACCTCGTCCGATGGGCAGCGGCAGCCGGTCGACGATCCGGCCTGGCCGATCGTGACCGGGTATGGCACGTACCTTTCGAACCTGTCCTCGGTGGTCAATGGCCAGCAGTGGAGTACCGGTCTGGAGCGTCGCGATGATTACGCCAAGGCCATAGCCATGGCGAGCGCCGCGTTGAATACCGGCGAGAAGCTCGGTGATGTCAAGGATCTGCCCTTGTCCGGCAATACCGAGATGAACGGTGTTGATGTCTCCACCATTCATCTGTCATTGCAGAATGTTTCGGCGGGCAATCTCAAGAGCGCACTGATCGATCCGGGGTATATCAGTGCGGCGGATGCCGGACTCTGATCATTGCTGAACATCATGTTGTTCTGTGATTGGCGCCGGTGCTGATCGCCGTCGAATAATTGCTGGAAATGTGATCTTGCAGACAGAATCCAGTAATATCTCAGGATTTGTCCACATTTTATGAAGTGTGAGTTGACCAGAAGGTGGGGAAGGGGGCATCCTATGCATGACGGGAGACGTTGCGGGTAGTTCGCTCGTAGCAGGGTCGTCCCAGGAAAGAAGAGAGATGAAGGATAAGAATCCGGATTCAGCGTCGAATCGCATGCCGAACTTCAATGAGGAAGGCATGGCAATATCGTTTGTCGTACCGAACTTCTATGGCGAGAACGCAGAAGGCGGTGTGCGCATGCGTGTCAGTCGTCTCGTGCCTAGGGACATCAGTGTTCAGGAGAGTATGGATCTTGCCGTCAAGGCATGCCGGTTGGCCTGCCTGGGGGCTGATGTCATCCGTGGGCGTCTTCCTGGGCGCATGCTGGAACGGTTCGTGTCGAACAACAGTCTTGACCGCATTCTGTATCTGTCCCAGCTGATGCAGTCCGATTCCAATGAGGGGCCGCTGCATCGGCACATGCCGTCGGTTCCCGCCTATTTGTTCGGGACGGTGGTCAATCGTGACTGCTTCGACGCATGTGTGGGGTTGTCGGTCGGATATGACGACTATCAGGTGAGTCTGGTGTTGCGCCGCAAAGGCGGACGTTGGGTGTGCACGACGTTGGATTTCGGCTGACCGATTCCGGATTTCCGCCGGTCCCCCTGTTGTGGCATGTTCCGAAGCTGACGGCGGTAAAGCTATGATGGTGCCTATGCTGCGTGAATATTCGGTGGATGTCATTCGTCCCACCACGGAAAAGGATACGATCTATTCGCTGCTCGCCAACAGGGTCGAACGTGATCCCGACGATCTCATCGCCCAGTGGCAGGATGAGTCACGACAGTGGCGTGACGTCAAGGCGGGGGAGATGCTGGACTCGGTCCGCGGGGTGGCGAAGGGGCTTATGGGCCTTGGCGTCCGTCCGGGGGACCGCATCGTGATCTATTCCCCTACGTGCTACCAGTGGGGTGTTGTTGATTTCGCGTGTGCGTCCATCGGCGTGGTGAGCGTGCCGATCTATGAGACCGACTCCGCCAAACAGGCCGAGAACATCATCGAGGACGTCGAGCCCCGTCTTGCGTTCGCCGGCGATCACGATCACGCGCAGACGCTTGAGCTGATTCGCAAGGATCACAATTCGCTGGAGTACGTGTTCAACTTCAAGGCCGATGGCATCGCCGCGATCTCCGACTTCGGCAGGTCGGTGACCGATGACGAACTGGATGATGCGATCTCCCACGTGAAGGCCGACGATCTCGCCACGATCGTCTACACGTCGGGTTCGACGGGCAAGCCGAAGGGCGCCATGCTGTCACACCGCAACTTCACCCATACCGTGCTCAACGGATATGAGGTGCTGAACGACATGCTCTACCAGCCCAGCAGGCTGCTGCTGTTCCTTCCTCTTGCGCACTGTTTCGCACGATACATCCAGTATGTGGCGATCGGATCGCACGGTGTGGTCGGCTACATTCCGGGAGCCAAGCACCTGCTGGCGGATCTGCGAGGCTTCAAGCCCACGTATCTTCTTGGTGTACCGCGAGTCTTCGAGAAGGTGTACAACGCCGCTTCGCAGAAGGCCGGCACCGGGATGAGCGGTCGAATCTTCGCCAAGGCCGTCAGCCACTTCGTCCAGTGGTCGAAGCAGGAGCAGGAGAACGGACGTCATTCGATCATCGACCGGATCCTGCACGCTTTCTATATGAAGACCGTGGGCTCTTCGATCCGTTCCGCACTCGGGCCGAACCTCAAGTATCTGGCCTGCGGTGGAGCGCCGCTGAATACGGATCTGGCCCACTTCTTCAACGGATTCGATGGCATCACCTTCATTCAGGGCTACGGCATGACCGAAACGGCGGCTCCGTGCATGGTGAACTTCCAGGACGCGAATGAGATCGGTTCAGTCGGTCTTCCCGGATGCATGGAGGTGAAGCTGGCGGATGATGACGAGCTGATGATCCGCGGCGCCAGCGTGTTTCTGGGATACTACAAGCAGCCCGAGCTCACTGCCGAGGTGCTGGAACCCGACGGCTGGCTGCACACGGGGGATCTTGCGCGCATCGATGATCGGGGATTCACCTTCATCACCGGACGCAAGAAGGACATCATCATCACCGCCGGCGGCAAAAACGTCTCCCCGGCGCCATTGGAGGACACTATCGCCACGTGTCCGATCGTCTCGCATGCCGTCGTGATCGGAGATGGCCGACCGTTCATCTCCGCGTTGATCGCACTGGACCCGGATATGCTGGCATCCTGGATGGCGGCACAGGGCCTTGACGAGACCATGACGCCGGAGCAGATCGCCGACAGCGACGCGGTGAGGGCCTTTATCCAGCAGTATGTGGACCAGGCGAACGCCACCGTGTCCCGCGCGGAGTCCGTCCGCAAGTTCGCGATCCTCGACCATGATTTCAATCAGGAGGAGGGCACCCTCACCCCCAGCATGAAGGTTGTTCGCCCCGCGGTGCTGAAGCGGTACGCCGATGTCATCGACAAGGTGCTGTATGCGCCCAAGGCGGGGGCGAAGACCGCTCAGCCCACGGCGTCGGCCCAGTTCCTTGAAAAGGTTCAGGAGACCGCCATTCCCCGCATCAAGGAGGCGGGAGAACGCCTGGAGCCGATGATTGATCAGGCGAAGAGCGTGGGTGATTCCCTAAATGCCGTGTCACGACGGCTCAAGACTCTCGACGAGGATCAGGAGAAGGACCCGAGGGCGGGGGAGTCCGGTACTCTAGATGGCGACAATGCCGAGAAGACCAACGATAAGGAGCAATGACCAGTGGCTATCAGGCAGATCAGAGTGGTCCCCGATCCGATTCTCCGCACTCCGTGCGACGAGATCACGACGATCACTCCGGCGATTGAACGACTCGTGACGGATCTGCTGGAGACCGTGAACGATCCCGGGCGTGCGGGGCTGTCCGCCAACCAGATCGGTGTGGGACTGCGCGCGTTCTCGTACAACATCGAAGGAACGATCGGGTACGTGCTCAATCCGGTACTGGAGGAGACCAGCGGCGAACAGTATGGCGACGAGGGTTGCCTATCGGTTCCCGGCCTGTGGTACAAGACCCGTCGCGCCGACTATGCCCGTGTGACCGGCATCGATCTGGAAGGCAAGAGGGTGGTGCTGGAAGGCAAGGGGCTCATGGGGCGCATGCTGCAGCATGAGTGCGATCACCTTGACGGGCATGTGTACCTTGACCGTCTGGAGAAGGAGGAGCGGCGCGAGGCGTTGCGCCTCATGCGCTCCAGATGACACGCGGCGTGTCTCATGATAAAGTCTTGCCTTGCGTGCCAATTCGGCGTGTCCATGTAGTCGCAGACATGGATCACCCAATCATTATTCCCTAACCGGCACGTGAATACGCGCCATGCCGGCGACGGCCTGTGTCGGTCGGCTTCCTCGAGGAAGTTGCACGCAGGCGCGCATGGCCAGGAAAGAACCGACAAGAAAGGTATATCATGGCACAGATCACCATGAGCCAGATGCTCAAGGCTGGCGTTCACTTCGGACACCAGACCCGCCGTTGGAACCCCAAGATGAAGCAGTACATCCTGATGGAGCGCAACGGCATCCACATCATCGATCTGTTCAAGTCCCTCGACCTGATCGACAAGGCCTACGACTTCATCAAGCAGACCGTCGCCCACAACGGCACCGTTCTGTTCGTCGGCACCAAGAAGCAGGCCGCCGAGGCGATCAGCGCCCAGGCCACCCGCGTCAACATGCCGTACGTCTCCGAGCGTTGGCTCGGTGGTATGCTCACCAACTTCCAGACCGTGAGCACCCGCGTCGCCCGCATGAAGGAGCTCGAGGAAATGGACTTCTCCGATGTCCACTCCTCCGGTCTGACCAAGAAGGAGCTGCTGCTCCTCGAGCGTGAAAAGGACAAGCTGGTCAAGCAGCTTGGCGGTATCCGCAACATGAACCGCACTCCTTCGGCCCTGTTCGTGGTCGACATCAACAAGGAGTCCCTGGCCGTCGAGGAAGCGCACAAGCTGCACATCCCCGTGGTCGCTCTGGTCGACACCAACACCGACCCCGATCTGGTGGACTACCCGATCCCGGCGAACGATGACGCCATCCGCGCCGTCGAGCTGCTCACCTCCCTGATGGCCGACGCCGTGGCCGATGGTCTGCTGGAGCGTTCCGGCAAGGCCGCAGCCAAGGCTGACGGCAAGGCCGACGCCCAGCCGATGGCCGAGTGGGAGACCGAGCTGCTAAAGAAGGACGGTGCCGCCGAGGCGCCCGCCGCCGAAGCCGCCGAGGAATCCAAGGCCGAGTGACCTGACGTTCAGCCGTCCGCCGAAAAGGGGACGGCTGATGTCTATGATGGTAACGGTCGTGACAACACGGCCGCCTATGTACTGAGGAGACAACAAGCTATGGCAAAGATCACCGCCGCTCTCATCAAGCAGGTTCGTGAAGACACCGGTGCCGGCATGATGGACGTCAAGAAGGCCCTTACCGAGGCCGAAGGCGACGTCGCTCGCGCCAAGGAAATCATCCGCGCCAAGGGCATTCAGGCCGCCGGCAAGCGTGAAGGCCGCAAGGCTCAGGAAGGCACCATCGCCTCCACCGTGGTCGACTCCGCCAACGGTCAGGTCGGTTACGCCGTCGAGCTCAACTCCGAGACCGATTTCGTGGCCAAGACCCCGAAGTTCGTGGAGTTCGCCGATGGCATTCTTGCCGACGTCGTGAAGGCTAACGCCGACAACGTCGAGGCCGTTCTGGCCGCTCCCGCCGAGGATGGCACCGTCAAGGAAGCCATCGAGGAGGCCGCCGCCCTGTTCGGCGAGCACGTCAAGCTCGGTCAGTTCGCCAAGCTCGAAGGCCCGCACGTGGAGATCTACGCCCACAAGAAGTCCGCCGAGATGCCGCCGAGCATCGTGGCCATGATCGCCACCGACGAGGCCGGTGCCTCCGTGGCTCACGAGGCCGCTCTGCAGATCTCCGCCATGGGCGCCCAGTGGCTGACCCGTGAGGACGTTCCGGCCGACATCGTCGAGTCCGAGCGCCGCGTCGCCACCGAGAAGTCCCTGGCCGAGGGCAAGCCCGAGAAGATCGTCCCCAAGATCGTCGAGGGCCGTCTCAACGCCTTCTTCAAGGAGAACGTGCTGCTGGAGCAGCAGTTCGTCAAGGATCCTTCCAAGACCGTCGGCGACCTGTTCAAGCAGGTTGGCGGCAAGGCTCTGGCCTTCGCCCGCGTCGAGGTCGGCAAGGGCGAGGAGGCCTGATCCTCCCGTTCTCGGCATCGTGTCGTGATCGGCACCGCCGGTAGCAGCAAAGGCGATCCCGTGTATGCGGGATCGCCTTTTTCAGTGTCGATCCCGGTGATGTCAGCGTTCGCGGTTACGATTAAATACGGTTTTTGCACAGACGAAAGGTGTGGTATGTCTGACAACTGTTCCCATGGTGCGCATAGCGGCGACCAGAACGGACGTAGGGTCCTGCTCAAACTTTCCGGAGAGGCGTTCGGCGGAGGTCGCGTCGGTATCGATCCTCAGGTGGTCCGTCGCATCGCCTCCGAGATCGCGGAGGCCGTCCGCCGGAATGTCCAGGTCGCGATTGTCGTGGGCGGTGGTAACTTCTTCCGTGGCGCCCAGCTGCAGCAGGCCGGCATCGACCGTTCTCGAGGTGATTACATGGGCATGCTCGGCACGGTGATGAACTGTCTCGCATTGCAGGATTTCCTCGAGCAGGAAGGTCAGGCCACTCGAGTTCAGTCCGCGATTCACATGACTCAGGTCGCCGAGCCCTATATTCCTCTGAAGGCCATTCGCCATCTTGAAAAGGGTCGTGTGGTGATCTTCGGTGCCGGTGCCGGCATGCCGTATTTCTCCACCGACACCGTGTCCATTCAGCGTGCGTTGGAGATCCATTGCGATGAGGTGCTGATGGGCAAGAACGGCGTGGATGGCGTGTACACCGCGGATCCTCACAAGGATCCCGAGGCCAAGATGTTCACCAGCCTCAGCTACAATCGCGCGCTTGTGGACAACCTCGCCGTGATGGACGCGTCGGCGCTGTCCATGGCGAGGGACAATGCGATGAAGATCCGCGTGTTCGGGCTTGAGGGCGTCGGCAACGTCACTGCGGCGCTCAGCGGTCAGCCGCTGGGAACCCTGGTGGGCACGGACGATTCCGAGACGAAGTAGTCCGGCACCCAGAGAAGATTTCAATTGTACGCCGCTGGCGTACCGTCATTAAGGAGACAATATGGCAACCATCGTCGATCAGGCGACCACGCAGATGGGCAGGACGGTCGAGTCCACCAAGGAGAACTTCGCGGGCATCCGCACCGGCCGTGCCAATCCGGCGCTGCTCAATGGCATCGTGGTGGACTATTACGGCGCTCCGACTCCGCTCAAGCAGATGGCGACCATCGGCGTTCCCGAGCCCCGCACCCTCGCCATCACCCCGTTCGACGTGTCGCAGGCGTCCGCCGTCGAGAAGGCGTTGCGCGACTCCGATCTTGGTGTGAACCCGAACCGTGACGGCAACGTGATCCGAGTCACCCTTCCCGAACTGACCGAGGACCGTCGCAAGGAGTACGTCAAGCTTGCCAAGGGCAAGGCCGAGGACGGCAAGGTCGCCATTCGCAACATCCGCCGCAAGGCCAAGGAATCCATCGAGGCCGCTGTCAAGGATGGCGACATGGGCGAGGACGAGGGCAACCGTCTGCAGAAGGATCTCGACAAGGCGACCAAGAAGGTCACGGACGAGATCGATGCGCTGTTCGCCGCCAAGGAGAAGGAAATCCTTGAGGTCTGATCGGACTACACCATCGCTGCAATGAGCACATCCAAACGTAAGGAGGAGGCCGAGGAGGCCATCGACTCCATCAACAAGCGAACCGGCAGGAACATGCCGCAGGCCATAGGTACGGGGGCGCTGCTTGTCGTACTGATACTGGCCAGCCTGTTGATCAACGTCGATGTCTTCGTCGGCCTCGTCGTCGTCTTTATGATTCTGGCCCTGTGGGAGCTTCGCGTCGACTTCGCGACGGTGGGCATCCGCATTCCGGTGTTGACGCTGTGGCTGGCATCCGCCGTGACCTTGGTCTCCACGTACGCATTCCCGAATCATATCGCCGCGATGTCGGCAACGGTTTCGGTCGCTCTGGTCGTTGTGGCGCTGACCGCCTCGACACGATTGAGCATGGTGGGGCAGCGCGTGTCCATGGCGGTGGCGTCGAAACTGTCGAGCTCGGATGCGCAGATGCGTGAGTTCTCGTCATTCAACGTCGACCCCGCATCCCATCGGGTATCTCGTCTGACGAACGTCAGCGTATCGTTGTTCACCATGATGTACGTGCCGTTTCTGGCGTGCTTCATCATACTGCCGCTGACGGGGGAGCATCCGGTGGCCCATGCGTTCTTCCTGGTGTTCGTCCCGTCGCTGGGCGACATCGGAGGACTCGTGTTCGGCGCCTGGATGGGCAAGCACAAGCTGTCCCCGCGCATCTCCCCGAAGAAGTCGGTGGAGGGTCTGCTGGGATCCATCCTGTTCTGCTTCCTTGGTTCGCTGGTGATCTTCCTGGCCACGTACGATCATGCGATCTGGTCGAGCCGATGGTGGGTGCCCCTCCTGCTGGGCGTACTGGTCGGCATGGTGGGTACGTTCGGTGATCTGTGCGCGTCCATGCTCAAGCGTGATCTGGGCATCAAGGACATGGGGCATCTGCTCAAGGGCCATGGCGGCGTGCTCGACCGCGTCGATTCCATTCTCATGGCCGCCCCGTTCATCTGCATCACGCTGGCCGCGACCGGCCTGTGACCTGTGATAGGATGGCCGATCTGGAAACCGCATTACGTCCAACATATCGAGGCACGTGGGGGAGAGCATGAACGAGGAGATTGAGACCGGCATCACCGCAGGAGGCGCAGACGGGGCGTTCAGGGACATCCTATCCAAGGATCATGCGCGGCGAGGCAAGCCTCCGGTGCATTTCGTCGACATGACGCCCGAGGAGCGCATCGCCGTGGCCGGCGAACTGGGACTGCCGAAATTCCGGGTCAAGCAGCTTGCCAACCACTATTTCTCCCATTTCGATGTCAATGCCGAGGAGTTCACCGATTTCCCGGCCAATGCCAGGGCGGCGGCGGCCAAGGCATTCTTCCCCACGCTGATCACGCCGATGCTGCAGCAGAAGGCCGATCAGGGCCTGACCGTCAAGACCCTGTGGAGCCTGTTCGATGGCTCTCGCATCGAATCGGTGCTCATGCGCTACCCCAATCGCGCCACGCTGTGCATCTCCAGTCAGGTGGGGTGCGGCATGGGCTGCCCGTTCTGCGCCACCGGCAAACTGGGCCTCACCCGCAACATGTCCACCGGCGAGATCCTCGAGCAGGTGCGCGTCGCCGCCGTCCAGATGAGGGACGGCGATATCGCCGGCGGTCCGGGACGTCTGAGCAATATCGTCTTCATGGGCATGGGGGAGCCCATGGGCAACTATCGTTCCGTACTGTCCGCGGTTCGTCAGATCAGCGCTCCAGCGCCGGAGGGGTTCGGCATTTCGGCGCGTAACATCACGGTCTCCACGGTGGGAGTGGTTCCCGGTATCAGAAAGCTCGCCGCCGAGGGCATTCCGGTCCGTCTGGCGGTGTCCCTGCACGCGCCCACCGATCGGTTGCGTGACGAACTGGTGCCGATGAACCGCCGGTTCAACACCACGCAGGTGCTTGATGCCGCCCATGACTACTATCTGGCCACCAAGCGCAGGGTGAGCATTGAATACGCACTGATGCGGGGCATCAATGATCAGGCCGTCCATGCGCGTCAGCTCGCGAATCGTCTGAACTCCTACGGTGACGACTGGGCGCATGTCAATCCGATTCCGCTGAACCCGATCGAGGGGTCCAAGTGGACGGCCTCGGATCCGGAGGACGAGCGCACGTTCCTCGACATTCTTCACAAGGCTGGCATCACCGCCACACTGCGTGATACGCGCGGCTCCGATATCGATGGCGCTTGCGGACAGCTTGCCGCCAAGACCATGGAGCGTCACGTCCGGTTCTGAGCCGGGCAGGCCAGACACATACCGGTGGTTTCACCATGTGGGCATGTCCCCGATGAAACCACCGAACCGTCTGATAGTGACGTTAACCTGTTTCCCAGTGCACACGATACGAGCGCAAAGGGGTAAACATGTCGCTGGCGGTGAGAGTCATTCCATGCCTTGACGTAGATGCTGGGCGTGTGGTCAAGGGCGTCCACTTCGAAAACCTGCGGGACGCCGGAGACCCGGTGGAGCTTGCCGCGGAATATTACCGGCAGGGTGCCGACGAGCTCACGTTCCTTGACGTGACGGCGTCGAGTTCGCACCGTCAGACCATGTACGACGTGGTGCGACGCACCGCCGAGGAACTGTTCATCCCCCTGACCGTGGGCGGTGGCGTCCGCACGGTCGACGACGTCGATATGCTGTTGCGATGCGGCGCGGACAAGGTTGGCGTCAATACCGCGGCCATCAACAATCCCCAGATGATCAGCGACGTCTCCAGCCGGTTCGGCCGTCAGGTGCTGGTCCTGTCCGTGGACGCCCGACGGGAACGCGGCGAGCGCCACACGAAGTCGGGGTTCGAGGTCACCACGATGGGCGGTCGGGAATCCACGGGCATCGACGCCCTGTGGTGGGTCAAACGGGCCGAACAGCTCGGCGCGGGGGAGATCCTGCTGAATTCCATGGACGCCGACGGCACGCAGAACGGATTCGATCTTGACATGATCGAGAAGGTACGCAACGAGGTGTCGATTCCGATCATCGCCAGCGGCGGTGCCGGCAAGGCCGAGGATTTCCCACCGGCGATCAAGTCCGGTGCCGATGCCGTACTCGCCGCGTCGGTCTTCCACTTCGGACAGATCACCATCGGCGAGGTCAAGGCCGAACTGGCGGCGCACGGGTACGCGGTCCGCTGACGTCGACGGCACGTGACCATATCGGTCACGAGGATACGCCGGACGATCTATGGACCGATCGAAATGACAAAGGGAAGCAGCATGCAACAGCAGCAGGATGAGTACGACAACACCACTGGCCTCGACCCGAGGATCGCGGCGCGGCTGAAACGAGACGCCAAAGGGCTGGTGGCCGCGGTGATCCAGCAGTACGACACCAGGGAGGTGCTGATGGTCGGCTACATGAACGATGAGGCCCTCCGTCGCACCCTCACCACCGGCCGGGTCACGTTCTGGTCCCGGTCCCGACAGGAATACTGGCGCAAAGGCGACACCTCCGGCCACCGGCAGTATGTGAAGAGCGTCCGTCTGGACTGCGATGGCGACGCCCTGCTGGTGGAGGTCGATCAGGTGGGCGCAGCCTGCCACACCGGCAAACGATCCTGCTTCGACGAGGGCGGCCCACTGCCCGTGGTCATCGGCGAACGCAATCAGGAGGACGACAACGAGGAGGTCCGGGCATGAGCGAGAACACAACCAGCGTAAGGAACCTGCTTTGGGGACAGACATGGCCCGACCGTGACACGTTCCATGCGCTCGCGTCCGAGGGGTATCGCGTGATCCCCGTGGTGCGTCGTCTGCTTGCCGATTCGCTGACCCCGGTCGGCTTCTATGAGCGTCTCGCCCGAGGCAGGAGCGGAACCTTCATTCTTGAGTCCGCGGAATACGGCGGCTCCTGGAGCCGGTACTCCTTCATCGGTGTCAACTCCATCGCGCAGCTGCGTTCAAACGAGGGACGGGCCGACTGGCTGGGCACCGTTCCGACCGGCGTGCCCACGGAGGGCGACGTGCTTGACGTGGCCCATGCCGCACTCCGCCTGCTCACCTCCCCAAGGGTTGATGGACTGCCCAGTCTGACCAGCGGTCTTGTGGGCAGTGTCGGCTGGGATGCCATCCGACACTGGGAGCCGACGCTGCGAGCCGAGGCGCCCGACGAGACCGGCCAGCCCGAAACCGTCCTCGCCCTGGCCACGGACATGGCCGTGGTGGATCATGTGAACGGCTCCGTATGGCTGGTCGCCAACGCGGTGAACTTCGACGACCAGCCCACACGCGAAGGAGAAGCCTACGACGACGCCGTACGTCGTCTGGACCGCATGCAACGGGATGCGGCCACCCCCGTCACCAACGAGTCCAAGGTCAACGTCCTCGACCCCAGCGTCCCCCAGCCGGAGCTGCGGTTCCGCACCGCCAAGGAGGACTACGAGCATGCCGTCGAAACGGCCAAACGCCACATCGTGGACGGCGACGTGTTCCAGGTGGTCATCTCCCAGCGACTGGACATCGACTCCCCGGCCGACCCCTTCGACGTCTACCGTGTGCTCCGCACCCTCAACCCCAGCCCGTACATGTACTTCTTCTCCCTGACCGACGCGCAGGGCAGGGACTTCAACGTCATCGGCTCCAGTCCGGAAACCCTGATCAAAGTCGAGGACGGTCATGCAATGACCTTCCCGATCGCCGGCTCCCGCCCCCGCGGCGCCACACCGGAGGAGGACGCACGACTCGCCCGCGAACTGCTGGAGGACCCCAAGGAGCGCAGCGAACACATCATGCTGGTCGACCTGGCCCGCAACGACCTCTCCCGCGTCTGCGACCCCAGCAGCGTTGAGGTCGTCTCCCTCATGGACATCAAACGGTTCAGCCACATCATGCACATCTGCTCCACGGTCACCGGCAAGGTGCATCAGGGCATGACCGCATTCGACGTGTTCACCTCCGCATTCCCCGCAGGCACCCTGTCCGGAGCCCCCAAGCCCCGCGCCGTGGAGATCATCGACGAGATCGAACCCGCGGACCGCGGCATCTACGGCGGCACCGTCGGATACTTCGACTTCTCCGGCAACATGGACATGGCCATCGCCATTCGCACCGCCTTCCTCCGCGACCACGAGGCCAGCGTGCAGGCCGGTGCCGGCATCGTACTCGACTCCGTCCCCGCCAACGAATGGCAGGAGACCCGCAACAAGGCCGAAGCCTCCGTCGAAGCCGTACAGATCGCCGCACAACTGAAAACCGTCAAATAAGAGCAATACGAGCAAATAAGACAATCTGCGAACACCCCCGCAAACTGTGCTATAAGAAGGGTGTCAACACGAAAGCTCGCTAAAGGAGAACCATGTCGGTATTGGACGAATTGGTAGCGGGCGCACTGGAGGACCAGCAGTCCCGCGAGCGCACCGTATCGCTGAAGGAAGTGCGGCAGGCCGCCATCACGGCCCCCGCCCCGATCGACGCGGTCCGATGGCTCAAACGCGCCGACGGCATCCCCGTGATCGCGGAGATCAAGCGAGCCTCGCCGTCCAAAGGACACCTGAGCGACATCCCCGACCCCGCGGCCCTGGCACGCGAATACGAACGCGGAGGAGCCAGCGCGATCTCCGTACTGACCGAAAGACGCCGCTTCCACGGATCCCTGGACGACCTCGACAAGGTCCGCGCCGCAGTACACATCCCCGTACTGCGCAAGGACTTCATCGTCACCGACTACCAGATCTACGAGGCACGCGCCCACGGCGCCGACATGGTGCTGCTCATCGTCGCCGCGCTCGCCGATGACACGCTGCGTCATCTCATCGCGCTCGCCCATGACCTGAACATGACCGTGCTGGTGGAGACCCATACGCGTGAGGAGATCTCCCGTGCCGTCGCCGCCGGCGCCAAGGTGATCGGCATCAATGCGCGCAACCTCAAGAACCTCCGCGTGGATGTGCACAAGTACAGTGAGCTGGCGGCCGATCTGCCCGATGACGTGATTCGCGTCGCGGAGTCCGGCGTGTTCGGCGCCGTGGAAGTGGAGGACTATGGTCGTGCCGGTGCCGACGCGGTACTGGTGGGCGAGGGAGTGGCCACCGCCGACGATCATCAGCTTGCAGTGGAACGACTAGTGAAGGCAGGAGCAAGAGTGAAAGCATCCGAGACCACGCCATTGAGCGAACATCAGGGACCGTACTGGGGCCAGTTCGGCGGCCGATACGTGCCCGAGGCCCTGATCACCGCACTGGATGAACTCGAACATGTGTACGAAGAGGCGAAGGCTGATCCGGAATTCCACAAAGAGTTCATGACGCTGCAGCAGCGTTACGTTGGCCGTCCAAGCCCGCTGACCGAAGCGCCGCGATTCGCGGCCCTCGTGCGGGAGAAGACCGGACTCGACGCCCGCATCTTCCTCAAGCGTGAGGACCTGAACCACACCGGCGCGCACAAGATCAACAACGCCCTGGGACAGGCCCTGCTGGTCAAGCGCATGGGCAAGACCCGCGTGATCGCCGAAACCGGTGCCGGACAGCACGGCGTGGCCACCGCCACCGTATGCGCAATGCTCGGCCTGAAATGCCGCATCTACATGGGACAGATCGACGCCCGCCGTCAGGCGCTCAACGTGGCCCGCATGCGCATGCTCGGCGCGGAAGTCGTCGAAGTCACCCTCGGCGACAAGATTCTCAAGGACGCCATCAACGAAGCCCTGCGAGACTGGGTCACCAACGTCAAGGACACCCACTACCTCCTCGGCACCGTAGCAGGCCCCCACCCATTCCCCGCCATGGTCCGAGACTTCCAGAAGATCATCGGAGAAGAAGCCAAGGAACAACTCCAGGACTGGTACGGCATCGACCACCCGGACGCGATCTGCGCATGCGTGGGCGGCGGCTCCAACGCCATCGGCATCATGAACGCATTCCTCGACGACGACCGCGTCAACCTGTACGGGTACGAAGCCGGCGGCAACGGACCCGAATCCGGCAAACACGCCATCCGCTTCGCCCCCGGCACCGGCCAGCTCGGCATGTTCCAAGGCGCAAAAAGCTACCTGCTCGAAACCGACGAAGGCCAAACCCTCGACACCTACTCCATCTCCGCAGGCCTCGACTACGCCTCCGTCGGCCCCGAACACGCATGGCTCAAGGACATCGGCCGCGTCAACTACAGCTGGGCCACCGACGAGGAAGCCATGAACGCATTCCGCGACCTGAGCCAGACCGAAGGCATCATCCCCGCCATCGAATCCTCCCACGCCGTCGCCGGCGCCTACAAGGCCGCCGCCGACCTCAAGAACAAGGGATACGACAAAGCCGTGATGATCGTCAACATCTCCGGCCGAGGCGACAAGGACATGGCCACCGCCGGCAAATGGTTCGGATACCTGACCGACGACCAGGCCGCCGCCCTCGACGTCACCGGAGCACACGGCAACACCATCGCCTGAAGACAGACACGGCCACCACGGCCAGAACAAGGAACGCGAACATGACCAACGCAACAACCACACCATCAGGACAGCCCCTGGGCATCAGCCACAAGCCCAGCCCAACGGAAACAATGTTCACCACACTGCGCGCCGACAACAGGCCCGCCTTCATCGGCTACCTGCCCTACGGATTCCCCGACCCCGACACCTCCCTCGACGCACTCCGCACCATGGTCGAACACGGCGTCGACGCCGTCGAAATCGGACTCCCATACTCCGACCCAGTCATGGACGGCCCCGTCATCCAGGCAGCCAGCCAAATCGCCCTGAACAACGGAGAAAGCATCACCAACGTATTCAAGGCAGTCGAAACCGTAGCCAACGCCGGCGGCGTCCCCCTCATCATGAGCTACTGGAACCTCATCTACCATTACGGCGTCGAACGATTCGCCACCGACTTCGAAAACGCCGGCGGAGCAGGCCTCATCACCCCCGACCTCATCCCCGACGAAGCAGGCGAATGGATCGAAGCCTCCGACCGACACGGACTCGACCGCATCTTCCTCGTCTCCCCGGACTCCTCCGACGAACGACTCGCCATCGTAGCCCGCAATTCACGAGGATTCGTCTACGCAGCCTCTCGCATGGGAGTCACCGGAGAACGAGCCACCATCAGCTCCTCACCCGAACACCTCGTCGAACGCACACGCCAAGCCGGAGCATCACACGTATGCGTCGGCATCGGCGTCTCCACCGCCGACCAAGCAGCAACAGTCGGAGCCTACGCCGACGGCGTCATCGTCGGATCCGCCCTCGTCCACACCCTGCTCAACGACGACAACACCACCGCACGCGACACCAACGAAGGCCTCCGCAACCTCGCCGCCAAAACCGACGAACTCGCCGAAGGCATCCGTCGCGCTCGCTAGCGGACACACAACCACCCCATGACAACACTGCGGCGACCGTGGCAATCCTACGGTCGCCGCACGCATATCACCGATCAACAGACAGAGGCACGATGAATCTGGCGTCCATCCCATCACCAACATTCTCCGAATTCCACATCGGACCACTCACCATCCACATGTACGCGATCTGCATCCTGATCGGCATCTGCCTCGCCGTCTGGATCCTGACAACCCGCTGGAAACGATACGGAGGCACCTTCGACCAAGTACTCGACACCACACTCGTCGCCGTACCAAGCGGCCTCATCGGCGCTCGCCTGTATCACTGCATCACCACGCCCAGCGCCTATTTCCCCCCGACCGGAAGCCTGATCAACATCGTCAAGGTGTGGGAGGGCGGCATGGCCATCTTCGGCGGTATCCTGTTCGGCTCGCTGGGAGCATTCCTGTGGTGCCGCCACAAGAAGTACCCATTCGCGCTACTCGCCGACGCGCTCGCACCGGGACTCATGGTCGCGCAGGCCGTGGGGCGTCTTGGCAACTGGTTCAATCAGGAGCTGTACGGCAAGCCGACCACCCTGCCGTGGGGACTGGCCCTCAATGATGCCGACGCCATCGGCAAGACGCAGGTCTGCTACGATGGACAGCCCTGCCCGGTGGGCACGCTGTTCCATCCCACGTTCCTGTATGAGATGATCTGGAACCTGGTCGGTGCCGCGTTGATCGTGATGATCGGTCGCCGTCTGACCGGTACGCTCAAAGCAGGCCAGCAGTTTGCGATGTATCTGATGTGGTATGGCCTTGGCCGTACGTGGATCGAAATGCTGCGCATCAACTATTCGACCATCATTCTGGGGCTGCGTATCAACGTGTGGACCGCGATCCTGGTGTTCATCCTCGGCGGCGTGCTGTTCGTGCTGCTGTGGCGAAAGGGGAGCGGCACGGCGGTGTTGTCCCGTCATCTGGTCGAGGTCACCGCGGAGGAACGCGAGCGCATGGCGGTCGAACAGTCCGCTGAAAAGGCATCGGGAAACGGTCGATGATGCCAAATACCGAGAAGAAGCGGGGAAATGAGCGCCCAATCGTCGTTCTGCATCCCTAGAATGGGTCATATGACGATTCAAATTGCACCAAGCATCCTATCCGCGGATTTTTGCAATCTCGAACGCGATCTTCATGCGATTGCCAATGCCGATCTGGTCCATGTCGATGTGATGGACCATCATTTCGTCCCCAATCTGACGCTGGGCGAGCCCATCGTCAAGCGCATCTGCGAAGTCAGCCCGCTGCCTGTCGACGTGCATCTGATGATCGAGGACCCGGATCGTTGGGCCCCTGAATTCGCCAAGTGCGGAGCCCAGTCGGTGACCTTCCACATGGGTGCCACCCACGCTCCCGTCCGTCTGGCCCGTCAGCTGCGCGACATGGGATGCAAGGCCTGCTTCGCCGTCCGTCCCGCCGAACCGGTCGAGCCGCTGTTCGACATCCTCGACGAGTTCGACATGATTCTGATCATGACCGTCGAACCCGGTTTCGGCGGACAGAAGTTCCTCGCCAACCAGATGGCCAAGACCCGTCGTCTGCGCGATGAGATCACCCGCCGTGGCCTCGACACCCACATTCAGGTGGACGGTGGCGTCAGCCGCGACACCGCCCACATCGTGGCCGAAGCCGGTGCCGACGTCCTCGTGGCCGGCTCGGCAGTATACGGTGCCGATGACATCGCAGCCGAGATCGACCTGATCCGCTCCAACGCCCAGGCTGCATACCGAGACTGAACGTCGCCCATCCGGGCGGTCGTCCACACGGCCGGTGGACACCTATGCCACCGGCCGAAACCGATAAAGGAGAAACCCAAGTTATGAAGACCTTCGATTCCTTGTTCGAGGAACTCAGCGCCAAGGCGGCAGCCAAGACCGAAGGATCACTGACGGTCGAAGAACTGGCCAAGGGCACGCATTTCATCGGCAAGAAGCTGGTGGAGGAAGCCGGCGAAAGCTGGATCGCCGCCGAATACGAAGGTGCCGATCGCACCGCCGAGGAGCTCAGCCAACTGCTGTACCACATTCAGGTGATGATGATCGATCGTGGCATCAGCCTTGAGGACGTATACAAGCACCTGTGATGTCGCCGAACGAGACATCACCAACCGCATCGAAATAAAAGGAGATCGATTCCAATGTTGAGAATCGCCGTTCCTAACAAGGGAATGCTATCCGAACCGTCATGGAACATGCTCCAGGAGGCCGGATACCGACTGCGTTCGAATTCCCGTCAGCTTGTCGTGGAGGACCCGGACAACGGCATCGAACTGTTCTACCTGCGTCCGCTGGACATCGCCGTATACGTGGGACGCGGCACCGTCGACGTCGGCATCACCGGCCGCGACCTGCTGCTGAACTCCGGAACCGAAGCCGTGGAAACCATGGGCCTGGGCTACGGCGCATCCACCTTCCGCTTCGCCGCACCAAACGAATCCGACATCGCCACCCTCGCCGACATCGACGGCAAGCGAGTCGCCAGCTCCTACGACAAACTAGTCCACGACTACCTGGAAAACCGCGGCATCCACGCCGAAATCATCCACCTCGACGGCGCCGTGGAATCCTCGGTGCACCTGGGCGTAGCAGACCTCATCGCCGACGTGGTCTCCACCGGAACCACGCTACGCAACGCCGGACTGCGCACCTTCGCCGACCCGATCCTCCACTCCGAGGCCATCCTCATCCGTTCCCCCCGCCTCGCCGAAGGCAACGAGGAACTCAAGATCCTGTCCCGCCGTCTCAAGGGCGTGCTCACCGCACACAACTACGTGCTCATGGATTACGACATCCCCGTCGAAAAGGTCTCCGCAGCCGTAGCCATCACCCCCGGCTTCGAATCCCCGACAGTCTCCCCGCTGCACGATTCACAATGGGCCGCAGTCCGCGTCATGGTGCCCCGCGCGCAGGTGAACAAGCTGATGGACGACCTCTACGAAGTAGGAGCCAGAGCGATCATCGTCACCGCGCTGCAGGCATCCCGAATGTGAATACACTTGCATTCATGAGCCGACAGCCAACACACAACAATACGGAGGAAGAAGCGTTCAGCCCCGAGCCGCAGAACATCATCTGGACCGTACCGAACGCCATCAGCTTCCTCCGTATTCTCTCCATACCAGTCATCGCGGTACTGATCTCCAAACGCTACCTCGTCTGGTCACTGATCATCCTCGCCATCTCATCCGCATCAGACGGCATCGACGGCTACATCGCCAGACGATTCAACCAAGTCAGCCGCATCGGACAGATACTCGACCCCATCGCCGACCGACTCCTCATCATCTGCTCCATGCTCGCCCTCGGCTGGGCAAACATTCTCCCCTGGTGGCTCCTGATCGCCGTCGGATCACGAGACCTGATCATGCTGATCGAAGTACTCATCCTTTCCAACAACGACTACGGGCCACTACCAGTACACTTCGTCGGCAAAGCCGGAACGGCACTACTCCTCATGTCAGTACCCGTACTCATCGTCGCCGACCTCGCCACAACACCATTCTTCATGGTGCTCCACTTCATCGGCGTAGCAGGCGCCATCTGGGGAGCCGCACTCTACTGGACCGCCGGAGTCATCTACATCACCCAAGGAATCATCCTGCTCCAACACGACAACAGCCACACCGCTGAAAGGCGGCGCGCACATGTCCGATGAGCGCACCCCGATATCCTATCCAACAGACTCCGGGAATGCGCCCATACATCGCCGATCAGCCCATTCCCGGTCCGTATTCGGACTCATCAACCGACACGCCATCAACGACGGCACCCACGTCGCCGGAAGATCACGCCGCCGTCGAGTCGTCGACGAATCACTCCACCTCATCGACGACCTCACCAACCGCCCCATCGACCCACTATTCGAAGACTCCACACTGGTCGTACAAGAACAATCAACGGACATGATCTGGATCACCAAGATCCTCACCTTCATCTTCTGCGTCATCGTCGGCATATCCGGCTGCGTCATCGTACAGGAACTCCACATGAACACCCGACAAAAAGTACGCCAGGAACTCGCCAGCCAAGTCGCCGCACGAAACGACGAACAACACAAACTCGAATCCGACGTCGCCACCCAGCGCTCGCAGATCGACGCCCTCACCCAGTCGCTGAAGCAGGGGGAGGAGAATTCCCAGACCACCAAGGACGCCATTGCCAACGGCACCATCGCGGTCGAAGGCAGCGGGGTCGTAGTCACGCTGACCGACCCCATTGCGGCGGAGGACCAGAAGGGCGACCTTCCCCGTGACAAGAACGGTCATATCATCCGCGTGGTGTCCGACTCCGATCTCCAACTGTTCATTTCACGGCTCTGGGCGTCCGGAGCCGAAGCCATATCGGTCAATGATGTCCGCATTGGCGTCCAGTCGTCGGTGCGCGTGGCCGGACAGATCATTCTTGTCGGGGTCACATCCGTGCAAAGCCCGTATCGGATACAGGCGATCGGCGATCAGTCCGCGCTGGAGAACTCGGTCGACAAACAACACAATACCGACCTATATCAGTCGCTGAGCGAAGTCGGCATATATCCTGATGTAGCGAAGTCGTCTAAGCTTGCATTGAAGGCGTCGGGCGCACCCGACCTCAAATATGCGAAAGGGGTGGAATGATGCCGGCAATCATCGGACTCATCGTTGGAGTCGTCGTGGGCATATTCATCAAACCGAACGTGCCCATCGCCCTGCAGCCGTATCTGCCGATCATGGTGGTGGCGGCCATCGACGCATTGCTCGGATCCGCACGAGCGTACTTTGAGCGCAGCTTTTCGGATCGTGTCTTCGTCATCTCGTTCCTGTCCAATGTCATCACCGCGGCACTGCTGGTGTTCCTTGGCGACCAGCTCGGAGTGGGATCCCAGCTGACCACGGCAGTGATCGTGGTGCTGGGCATTCGCATCTTCTCCAACGTGTCGGCCATTCGTCGTTTCATCTTCAGAGGCTGATGATCGATGGCAAGGATCCAACACAACGAGGGGGAGAAGGCCTCGCAGAAGCCGGCGTTCAAACGATTCCGGCATCAGGAGATGACCGACGAGATCAATGACGACCTGTCCACGGGTACGTTCCCGCAGGTCAAGAAGAGGCCGCCGCGGGCGAGGAGGGGATCGAATCGGGCCAAGATCCTCACGTCCGTCCTTATGGCTTTGCTGTGCGCATTGCTTGGATTCGGATACGTCACCCAGTTGCAGAACTCGCAGTCGTCATACTCCACGCTGAGCGAGGACGAGCTGGTCCGACTGCTCGACGAGACCAGCAAGCAGATCGACAATCTGGAAAGCCAGAAGTCCCAGCTGTCCGAACAGCTCAAGTCCATCCAGTCCGCGGCCGACAAGCAAAAGGAAGTCGAACGCGTCGCCAAGGAAAACGAGGAGAGCAGCGGCATCCTGTCCGGCAGACTGCCGGCGCAGGGGAAAGGCGTGATCATCACCATAGGGCAGAAGGACAAGCACATTCCCGCATCCACCATGTTCACCCTGATCGAGGAACTCCGCAACGCCGGAGCCGAGGTCATAGAGTTCGACGATGTGCGGGTCGTGACATCCACGTCGCTGCTCGACACCGAAAACGGGTTGAACTGCAGTGGGCAGAATGTGGAACCGCCGTATGTGATCAAGGCCATCGGTGATCCGTCCTCGTTGCAGAACGCCGTGCAGATCGCCGGCGGAGTGGGCTCGCAGCTGCGTGTGAAATACGACGCCGGCGTGTCCGTCAAGCAATCCGACAATGTGCAGATCGACTCGGTGAGACAATCAACCGACTATAAGTACGCCAAGACTGTAGAATAGAACCATGACTGATCCGATTCCTACCGCCGGAGAGACTACCATCATTGGTATCCCGGCCATTCATATTCCGATTACCAGCACAGGGGACAGGCCTCTGACCCAGCAGGATCTCGATACGATCGCGAGACTGGGTGATGATTCGGCCTTGCTGATCTCCACACGTGGCGCGGTATCGGGATCTCGCTATCTGCTCGATGAGGACACCGTCAACGTTGGACGCGATCCTCGTTCCGACATTCTACTCGATGATTCCACGGTCTCCAGAGCACACGCCGTCTTCCACCGAGTCAACGGCCATTTCACCGTTCAGGATGCCGGCTCATTGAATGGAACCTATGTGAACCGTCAGCGTGTGGATGAAGCCGTGCTGCACAATGGCGACGAGATCATGATCGGCAAGTTCCGACTGGTCTTCTTCACCAAGTCGGCCGTTGTGACCGCCTGAGCGGCGCGTTCGACACGTCGTTTTTTAAATTCCGTGTCCCTCCCGGGCAATGCCCTACACTGGATAATGCAGTCCAGTTCAGCATTGCG
The DNA here is from genome assembly GCF_006408715.1 of Bifidobacterium sp. UTCIF-39. Lineage (NCBI taxonomy): Bacteria > Bacillati > Actinomycetota > Actinomycetes > Bifidobacteriales > Bifidobacteriaceae > Bifidobacterium > Bifidobacterium sp. UTCIF-39. The sequence goes on from NZ_JEOG01000008.1 coordinate 26,862, forward strand.
TGGGAGGGACTTCAATGATCGAAGACTCCACGGTTCTTCTTAGTTTGCACGTCCCGGCACGAGGACGAATGAAGTCGTTGCCTCACGCCGTTCAGGGACAGTTGTTTGATATGGGGGAGAGCACCTCCCGTCTAAGGGGATATCAGGGGACGGTGGCGTCCAGAGTAGCCGGGATCACTCATCGACAGCTTGATTACCTGGCTCGTAAACGGATAGTCAAGCCTTCCATATTGCTCGCGCATGGTGCCAAGATATGTAGGCTGTACACGTTCGACGACGTGGTCCGTTTGACGGTGTTTCAGAATATGTTGAATGCCGGTGTGAATCTGCAGGCCGTGATCACAGCCATGCATTGTCTTGTACGGCATACGACCGAGGAACTTGAGGGTATCGCCATACTGTGCGATGGCGATACCGTCTATGAATGTGTGACTGATGACCAAGTGATTCGTTTGATCCGTGACGGTCGCATGGTGGTTGGCGTATCGGTCGGTGCTGTGTATCGGTATGTGAACGATGCGCTGAAAAATGAGAAATTTGTGGATGTCGAGGATAAGGACGTACGCACTTCGGATATGACGCTGGATGAGTTCACGGAAGTACGGCTGCGCAGACAATATGGTCAGCAGAGCGAAGTCGTGCGCCAGCGGAAGCTTAGAGGGGAAGAACGCGAGGAGGCGTGAACAGGATGGTGAATTGATAGGTAACGAAGTAGTCAGGAATCTAATCTGACATAACGTACATTATCGGATATATATGGGCGGTTGAGGATGATACAGGAAACGGGCTGTGCCTACGGTACATACCTGCCATAAGTCACAGCCCGTCACAGCCCGTTCGCGATGTGCACTACATAACCGTACGTGTCATGTCAGCGTGCGAAATATTCCTGAACCGCGTCATACAGTTGGTCGACGGTGTCGATGATCAGCGTAGCCTTATGCTCCTCAAGCTCGTTCGGCTCGGCATAACCCCAGCGACATCCGATCGACCCGATGCCCGTTGCCGTCGCGCCATCCATATCGGTCCAGCGGTCACCCACCATGACCGCCTTGTCGCCGGCGGCTTCGTCGTATCCGATGTGATCGAAGCAGTATCGGATCACCTGATCCTTATCCAGACGCGACGTGTCCATGCTGGCTCCGTATACGCCGTCCACCATGCCGGTCAGATGGAAATGCTCGCATACCGGAATGGCCTGCGGCTCAGGCTTGCAGGTCGCAATGGCAAGATAGTATCCGGCTTCACGCAGCTTGGACAGCTGTTCCGGGATTCCCGGGTACACCGTATTGAACAGGCGCCCCGGTACCTTGTTGCCGGGTTCGTTGGGATCGTCGAACACAGCCGCATCCGAATAGTAATGACGATAGATGCTGATGGCGCGATCAAGTTCGTCACCTGTCGGGATGCCGTTGCGCTGGAACGATTCCATGATCGAAGGACCGATGAATCGATGCAATTCGGCGTCATCGGGAACGGGCCTGCCCAGTTCCTCGAACGCCTTGGTCACGGATGCGATGATGCCGGGATCGGACTTGGTCAAGGTGCCGTCCAGATCAAGCAGGACGACATGCTTCGGATGCGTGGTCATGGGTTTCCTCTCCTATTATGTTCGCTGATCGATCGAATTGATATGCGTCGTCGAAGACACGACCGTCATGATGATGCCCGACCACGATATCAATCATGGCCGGGCATCAGACCGCCTACTCGTAGTCCGGGATCCACCCCTCGCGGTGCATCTTCAGACGCTTGTCGAGCAGCTCCTTGAGCTCCTCCTCGTTGCGCCGTTCCAGTAACATGTCCCAATGAGTACGGGTCGGCTTGGCGATCTCATTCGCCTCGGCATCCTCGGCGCCTTCGCGGTGCGCTGTGAGACCGCAACGGCATTCCCATTCCGCAGGCACTTCAGCTCCCTCAGCCAGCGGCAGGATCGTTCTGTGGCCCTTCGGGCATACGTATGCCACATCATTACGGGCGGCGAAATCGACGTTGTCGTCCGATTCCAGTGACTTCGCACCAATGCTCATACCGCGAAGCGAACGTTCAGCCATGCTATTCCTCCTGTACCTATACAACCGTTTCCACGCTACAAAACAGGGCAGACCTTGATATTATTCCCGGTTCTCCCCTGTCTCGGCCGTCAGTCGACTCCCGAATACGCGACGATACCGCGATTGACAAGATCCGCGGCCTGTCTGGCCGTCGCAGCCACATCCTCACCGTCGACGTCAAGATATGGGCCGGTCTGTGCCACCTGACCCAGAATATCGGCCAGCCGCTTGCACGTACGGACGAAATCACCGCCGGTCATATCGTTGTTCTGCAATACGACGGACAGATCGCTTCCCTTGGCCCATTCGTAGGTGATGTCGACCATGCCGAAATCCAACTGGCGTGGAGCGTCGAGACCAGCATCCTCGCAGATCGCGTTGATGCGCGACCATATCCGCTTCGTCTGCACCGCAACCTGTTCCAGCCTGCCGGGATACCGACGAGGCTCCCCCGACCCTCCTCGGCGAGACTCATAGACGAACGCGCTGCACAGTGCGGCGACCTCGGCGGGCTTGAGGTCAACAAACAGACCGGATATCAGACATTGCGCCAACACCAGATCAAGTTCACTGTACAGCCGGCGCAGCAATTGTCCCCGCTCCGTCAGTACATAGTCGGCGGGACGTCCAGGCAACGAACGTGCATCCGACAATGGCGTGGGAACGCCCTCGAGATATCCCAGATCCTCCAGAATCGTGCAGATTGCATCAAACCGTCGGGCAACCGAACCGGTTCGCGAATCATACCGATGCCGTACGCGTTCCAATTCACGACTTTCGCGCATCCACCGGTGCCCCCAGCGCATATGCTGCGCCAGATCGGGACAGGATCGGCACGGATGCCTCCGATCCCGCTCGCGAAGCTCCGCGATACGCCGGTCAAGGTCACGGAACGCCTGTGACCGCTCCTGTTCGGAATGGAAATTACGATGCTTGAGCGCCTTACGTTCCCCGCGTTCTAGATCAGTGAGCTGCATCCTCACCTGAAGAAAATCGCGGAAGTCTCCCCTGTCACAGACGAATGCCCGTTCATATCCATCCAATGCTGCGGTCAGCGTGGTGATCTGCGACTCCAACGTCTCCGCCGACTCATTCGCCTCCCACTGGGCAAAGGAGTGATCCAACGTGGCGCGCGCGGTGCGATAATCACTGGAATCCAACAGATTGACCGCCATGTTGAACGTAGGTCGGAAACTGGAATGCAACGGATACACGCGCTTCGACGACAGCGCCGCCGCCGTGGCCGCCTGAAAATCACGATGATCAACCACCACGGCATGACCGATGGAATCAATGCCGCGCCGTCCGGCACGACCGGTCAGCTGGGTGAACTCCCCCGGCGTCAATGGCACATGCCCGGTTCCATTGAACTTGTCCAGCTTCTCTACCACCACGCATCGGGCAGGCATATTGATACCCAGCGCCAGCGTCTCCGTGGCGAATACCACCTTCACCAAACTCAACTCGAACAGGCGCTCGACAATCTGGCGGAACAGTGCGATCATTCCCGCATGATGCGGAGCGAAACCCTCCTCCAACGCGAAACGGAAATTCGCAAAATGCAGGGTTCGCAACTCATCACGAGTCAGCTGCCCATCCACCATCTCATCCACGATCTGCCTGATCCGACGCGCCTCCTCCGGCGTGGTGAGCTCCAAACCGGCATTGATGCACTGCTGCACCGCCATATCACACCCATTGCGGGAAAAAATGAAGTAGATGCCCGGCAGCAAATCAAGATAATGCAACTCATCAACCACAGCCCAACGCTTTGGCGTATATCGTTGCGCACGGGACTCGCGGCGATCCATACGGCCTCGGCCTCGCCCATGAGAGCCATGCGTGCCGGAACGTCGCTCCGCCATACGATCCAACTCCGACATACGCGACACCAGATCGGGATTGAGCTGCGCACTGGTAGCGGAACGATACAGATCATAGATCTCAGGCTCGTGCCGTTCATCACGCTGCACCATCACATGCTGCTCCAGCGGCACGGGTCGACGCTCGGACACCACCAGGGCGGTATCACCTCTTGTCGACTCGATCCATGCGGAAAAATCCTCCACATTGGAAACCGTGGCGGAAAGACCCACCACACGCACCTGACGGGGCAGATGAATAATGACCTCCTCCCACACCGGGCCACGGAACCGGTCGGCAAGATAATGCACCTCATCAAGCACCACATAGCGGAGGGCGGTAAGCGTCGTGGACTGCTCATACAGCATGTTGCGCAGCACCTCAGTGGTCATCACCACAATATCCGCCTCGGAATTGATCGAAGTGTCACCGGTGAGCAGACCGACCCTGTCCTGACCGTACAATTCGACCAGATCATGGTATTTCTGGTTGCTCAATGCCTTGATCGGCGTGGTGTAGAACGCCTTGACGTTCTGCTCCTGAGCCAGGAACACGGCAAAATCAGCAACGATGGTCTTACCGGCACCAGTCGGCGCGGCGACTATCACATTGTCTCCGGACTCCAAGGCATTGATCGCATCCAGCTGGAAATCATCAAGGGAAAAATCCAGCGTCTGCGCAAAACGATGCGCCGCGCTCGCGGCATGCTTTTGGCGCTCTCGGAACGCCTGATATCGGGCCGCCGGGCTCGAGTCCTCTGACCGCAACCCGATGCTGTCCTGTTCGGTATTCTCGGTGGTCCTGTCGTGCCTGTGACGATGACGTCGTGCCATCAGTGGTCCTTCCCCGTATGACGGTTGTCTTCCACAATGTTCCAATGTTCGCGTGCCGCCGGAGGTACCAGCAGGCGCAAGGCCTTGCTGTGCACGTCAACGGTGACAGGAAGCGTGCCGATGCACTCCCCATCGGACATCAGGACAGGGGGCTCCTTCCCCTCCCCGGTGGTGTTGATCGTGATCGAACGAATCCTGCGGTAGCCGATTACCGGCTCGTCAAGGTGCTCGCCACGATATGCCTTGGCAAGTATCCGTAATGCCGCCGGTGCCGTAGGTAGCCACTTGGCCCAGAGCATTTCCAATAGTCCATCGTCCAGATCGGAGTCCGGCGACGCCTGGATGCCGCTGCCGATATAAACGGCATTGGCGATGGCGAGAAGCGGCGTGAGCAGATCATAATCATCCACGGAGTAATCGTCGTTGGTGACCGCAACATGGAATCCGTAGTTGCCCACGTGTGCGGCTTCGCGGATGCCCGCCTCCAGATAACGAAGCGTGCCGAACGGCAATCGGGATTGATTGGCACGGTCATTGATGGCCGCATCGATCGAACAGTTCAGCATACCAGCGAAGAAGGTGTCGATACGGTGTCCCCCGTCCTCCGGGGAACGGACATGGCCAAGATCCAATACGATCGTTGAATCATATGACAATGCCGCAGCGATGCCTTCGGCGCTGGTTGCGATACGACCGATCGGCAATTCAACGCCTCTGGCGAAGTCATTGCCGGATCCACAGGCGATGATGCCAAGTGGCACGTCGCAATCAGCCACTGCGTTGACGCCGATCGATACCATGCCATCCCCGCCGACGACGACCAGCGCCTTGGCATGGGTGATCGCTCGGCAGGCGTTTTCCAAAGACTCGTCACGACTATGTCCGGTGACATCCACGACGGCAAAGCCATGCCGTCCGCAGGCTTCGCGCAATGCGGCGACTGCTTTACGGGATGCGTGGGATCCATGCCCATTGTCAGCCGCAGGATTGGTCAGAACCGCGACTATACCGCGGCGATGGGTGGCAGCGGAGTCTCCCCTGTCGTGATGATTGTCGTGATCAGCGGCCAAGGTCATTGAACGTCTTCCAGCGTTTCCAAATGGCTGCATGCCTGTTCCTGATCTCCTCCTGATGCCTGATCACAGCGGAATGGGCATCGGCGTATCGTTCCGCGGATACGTCAATCGGCAGAACAAAAGAGGGCACCTGCTTCTCGCGGGTCTCGGGGTCCTGTTCCAGACGAGCCAGTGCGTTGGTGATGTCGTCACCCGTTCCGGCGACGACATGCAGAGCCGATATCGCGTGCCTGACTGCATATATGATGCCGCTCACCAGCATCACAAGAAAAAAGATCACTAACACTACCCAGACCCATCCCGGCATGCGTGCGTCTCCTTACGATTCATATCAGCCCACTATTCAGACTAGTAGATCCTCCTGATGGGTGGCATGTATGACGTTACTGGGCCCGTGACGGCTGTGTGGGCGTATTGTCGCCTAAGGACAGTTCCCTTGTGGCGCGGGCCGTGATCATGGATCGCAACGTACCCGGCGAAACCGCCACGATATGACGGGCATGAGCGATGCAGAAGGCCACGAACCAGGAATCGGACGAAACCGTCAGGTACACTTTCTCACCGTTGCCGCAACGTTCCACTCGGGCATCCTGCAACGATTCGATGAACGGCAATCCCGGTTTGTCGGTGACGAAGGACGCCGCCGTTCCGTTGTCGAAGCTCCACTGTCGAAGCTCCGACAACGGAACGTCAGGTACTTCGATCGGCTGATCCGGATTGACGACCTCGGCGCGGCTGATGCGAGCCAACCGTAATACCTGCCAATCTCGATGACGCTGATCGTTGCTGTCGGGAGATGGAATGCTGAACGATGACTCGGTGGCGCCTTTCCACACGGCGGTGTAATACACGCCTTCATCCACGAAGATCTTTGCCGGGGCTACCAGCTTCTCACGGATACGTCCGGCACCATCGGTGTATTCGATGTTGAGCAGTGCCTTGGAATGAATGGCACTGTCCACGGCCTGGAAGCATTGTGGCTCCATCTCATAGCCGGTCAGCGACAGCCACGGGGTCTCCCCCGGTTCGGTATGCTCACGCAGGCGTGCATACAGTGAACCAGCCTGGCGGCGGGACTGTGCCGGCAGCAGCGGCGAATGCGCAAGGTAGCTTACCGACGCGGTCAGCAGACTGAGATACTGAGGCGAGATGCCGGCAAGACGCTCCAAGCCTAGGGAATTGGTGGCGCTGATAATGCCTTCCGCTTCGAGCAGTGACCAGTCGATGTCGAAGAACTGGCTGCCCGCCATTTCTCCGTCATCGGAAACCGTGGTGAGCGTGCCGATGTCCTTGCGGATCACGGCGACCGACTTCTTGAGCTCGTCCTCGTTCTTGGCGTGACCGATGAAGCGTTCAGCCAGATCGGTCATCGGGAATTCCTCGCCGATGTGTGCGGAAAGGAACAGCATAAGCCGCAGACGTCGATCCACTTCGGAACCTGTCTGGAACGATGCGCTAAGCGCTTTCCGCCCTTTTGTCTTGCCTTTGGCGTCCTCGATGTCGGCATTGTGATCTGAGGACATCGCCAGATCGCGTCGAGCCTTGATTGCCTCTTCCGGATGGTCGGCGGAACCCAGCTGAGTGGCGGCGTGCAGACGACGATTGAACGCGTCAACAGCCTCCTGAGGGCTGATGATCGAGGAGCCGGGATGCTCAAGCACGAACATGGCGAGATCATCGGAATCGGTATAGGCCACGTTAATGTGCTCACCATCGACGTCCACAGTGGCGGCGAAACGTCGGGAGTCGATGACCTTCACCAGTGCGTCAGGAATGGTCTGGGTGCCAAGGCCGGGGGCGATGGAGTCCAGACCAAGACCCGGAACCGGCATTTGTGGTACGCGAGGAGCGGTACGCGAAGCCTTGGTGTTCTCCTGCGATTCCATGCGCTGGGATGCCGAGGACAGTGAGATCGACTGGGCGAGATAGTTCGCCGCGGCGAGAACCGGGAGATCCTCCTGCGCAAAACGCATGCGGATCCTCGGTTCGTCGCCGAGCTGCAGTCGATATGATGCGAAATCCTGTCCTTCTGACTTTGAGGAGTATTCCGGCTGTCGAGATTCGATGGCGATGCCCATGGCCGCCAGTTTGGCCCGATCCCTCTGGAACTGCTTGGCGAACGCCGCTTTGGCCGCCTGATCAGCCAACTCACCATACGAATCGGCATAGGCCTTGACTCGCTGGGCGATTTGGCGGGAAGTCAGCCATTGGGGGAAAGCCGATGAAAGTACGGCCAGCACATCCAGCTCATGCTTGCCCCATTTATCGGAGAAACGGCGCCTTCCGTTTGAAGTTCCCTCAGCCATCTGTCCTCACGTCTCGTTAACGTTGATAGTTGTATGTAGGCGCAGAAGCGCCTTTAGACATTCTACGGGTATTTCTTCATAAAACCACGGTTTTATGAAAAATTATCCTAGTGGGCGATTTCTCGCCCACTGTCATTTACAACCAATCATCCGGTTCGACGCCCAGAGGTCCGACAAATTCACCGTTTGGCACGTATGCCGGTTCTCCCTTGTCCTCCAGCAATGCCGCCGAGAAGCATTTCACATTCTGACCGAACGTCCAGTCGCCCTTGACGGTGAAGGACTTGGCGGCGGCAAGCGAAGGCACGCCGTACGGGAAACGCTCATCGAAGTCGGCAATGTTCTTGTAGTAGCGAGGATCGAGATCCACCTCGGGGAAGATGTAATTGCCATCCTCCATCTCGTAGGAATCCGTCAGATGGAAACGATCGGAACGCATGATGAACAGGTCGTTGGTGGTCTTCACCGGAAGGAATCGAGGACGATCCACTTCGATGCAGGTGGCACCATCGAACAGGGAGATGGCTGCACCCATGGCGGTTTCAAGCTGAATGACCTTGGTGGTGGAGGAATCGGTAGGGTCGACGGTCTTACGGTTACGAATGACCGGAAGCTCCAACACACCGTCGGTGGATGCGAGCTTGTCACGCAGATCGCGCACACGGACCCAGATGTTGTTGGTGTTGAAATACGGATGCTTGGCGATGTTGGTCGCATCGGCCTTGTCGTCCGGATGCACCTGACTCATCTCACGCAACGAAAGACGCCCGGTCTTCTTGTCGCGCACGATATGACCGCCCTTGCGATCGGCAGGGGTCTTGTGAGCGACCTCCACCATGAAGGGCGCACCGGACTGGGCGAATGCACCGGCCAGCGTGGTGGACGGGCGGGCACCCAGATTATCGGAATTGGAGATGAACAGGTATTCGATGCCGTGCTCCAGCAGTGAGTCAAGCAGACCAGACTCCCACAGCGTGGCAAAGACGTCACCATGTCCCGGCGGGCACCATTCGAGTTCCGGGTTCTCCGGATGCTCAACGGGGGCGCCGGTGGCCGCATCGAGCTTCGGCTCAACGTGCTGGATGATCTCCATGGGGATGTCATCCTGGTGGAAGCGGCGGTTGTGGTGCAGTACGGCCATGGATTCCTTGGACGTACGGAACGAGTTCATCAGCGTCAGCGGCAACTGCACATTCTCTCGGGTGCGGGCTGTGATGACCTGCCCCAGAATGATGTCGAGGAAGCGCATGCGCTTGGCCTTGTGACGGCGGACAGGCAGCAGGGACTTCGGGCCGGCGAGACCCATTGAGGTTCCCAAGCCGCCATTGAGCTTGAGGAATGCGGTCTTGCGGAATGCTTCAAGCGCCTTGTCATGGTCGATGGTGTCGTGAATGTCGCGTACGGCCGGAATATCGGTCAGAGGCTCAACATCCTCTTCGCGGATCCACTCGGACTGATCGGCCTGCCATGTGCGGTAGAGTCGCTCGAATTGCGAAATGGCGATTTCGCTCATGCCATGTTCGCGCATCTTGGCGGCGGACAGGCTAAATGAATCGTTGGACACGGTTCCCCTTTCGTTTGGACACGGAATTCCATTTTATAGGACAAAAGCAAATAAGGGGGCATCGGTTGTCAAAAAAGATGCTTGCCGTTCAACTGCCGTTGGGGTTGCGCACAGGGTTTTCCCGCGATGGTGATGTGTGGGTACCGTGGCAGGAGTGTGATGACAGCTAGCAGTACCAGTGCAGTGATGGCATCGAGGACTGATTCGGGGTGGAATGCCAGTAGCGAGGCCAGCCATATCACCGCGGCGAATAGCCATACCTTGACGGGGAAAGTCAGCTCATGCCACCATGTGGCCGGGTGGTCGCTCAAAGATGCGGAACCCATAGTACGGGGTGGCTGAGGGTCAGTCATCCGGGTCATTTCACTGCCTGTTTCGCGAGTTGTCGAACCGGGATCCCCTGGGATTGGCAGGCAGTACGAACAGTACGATCTGGCTGGCCAGATACGCTGCTCCCATCAGGAGCGAGACGAGCAGCCCGGCCACCATGATCCGGTTGGGATCAGAGATCGAGACGGCACCGATCACCATGAACGCCAGAAGGAATGCCAACGGCAGCAATATCCACCATCCGTTGAGGTTCTCATCGTGCAGACGGCGTACGCCGATCGTCACAGTCGGTACCAGAAGCACCAATTCCACGATGAAAACCACCCATGTGGATAGAGGGCCATCTCCGCTGGCGTCATGCCAGATGATCGCATCCCCGGCTTGCGTCACCAGCATGACGACGGCTTCGATGAGAAGACACAGCGGCATCGCCCACCAGTATTCCGCGCGATGCCCGTCCCCGCATCACGAGAGCCTTTTTCCAGAAACGACGGGAAGCGTCCTTGAACCCGATGCCATACCAGGGTTTTCTCAGCGGTGGCACCGTGCGGCCTCCAGCGCTCGCATAGGCGCTGGTGCCAGTTCCGCTCGTGTTCGTCTTGTTTGGTGGCATTTCCTCCGTACCCTCATGAAACCGTATCCGGCTCGGCGTATCCAATAACGGGGGGCGTTGTACACATTCATGTACAACGACCGAAAAACCAGCTGGAGGATTTCAGATTCGTTTGAGTTCGGCCATGGCTGCGTAGTGCAGTATGTCGAACCGTTTCGGGGCGATACGTTCAAGCATCGCCATATGCTCGTGCTCCCATGCGATGATCTGTTCCGGATCAAGCGATGCCCCGATGCCGCGGCAGGCTTTCATCCGCCCGTTCCAGCTTTCCCGGGTGAACGGCACTTTCAGCTTGTGCTCCTCGTGATGAATAAGCTCGAAACCGGAACGATAGCAGTCCGGGATCTCGATCGGGTGCATCCGCTCCCCCGCGCCGCTCCAATGCGGACTGTACTTGAGCACGAGCCGTTCGCTCTCGCCGGCGATCATGTCCTCGAACGGTAGCCACTCCATGACCAGCACAAGGAACCGTCCGCCCGGTTTGAGCAGATCACGCAGCTTGTGGCATACGGTTTCATGGTTGAAGTACCAGAAGCACTGGCATGCCGTAGCCACATCAAACGAACCGTCCGGGAAATCGACATCTTCCGCTGAGGACACCCGGTATTCGATGCCGCTCATGCCTTCGGACAAATAGCGGGCCTGCCTGATCTGTTCGGCGGAAATGTCGGTGCCGACCCATGTGGCACCGTACCGAATCATATTGCGCGGCAGCACGCCGGTGCCGGTGCCCAGATCGAGTATATGCTGGCCGTCCCGACACAGACCTCGGTCGAGGACCATCCGATAGAACTCCGGCGGGTAGATATCACGGTATTTCGCGTAATCGGCCGACGTCCTCCCCCAGTCGAACGGCGTGCCGTCATCTATACGCTGGTCAACGATCATCGCGAATCACCCTTTCTGATCGACCCCGGATTCAATCCTTCACCCCCTACAGGCTACTCGCCTGGCCGTCTTAGGAATCCGGGCCTCCCGCAATCATCGCGACATCGAACATTGAAAAGTCATTCGCGGTCTATTCAACGGCCGTGTGACTGCCCCACTGCAACACGACGATGCCAACGATCATGATCATCATGCCCAGCCACATGCGCCAGTTCAACGGGTCGCGGAAGGCGAAATGCGCGATGATCGCGGTGGCGATGATGCCGACGCACGACCACACGCCATACGCCAGCGCGGTCGGCATGCCGCGGTCCAGCACCTTCGCGAGCAGGAAGAAGCAGAAGCCGTACCCAAACACCACTGGAACCACCCAGGCAAGTTTGCTGAACCCCTCCGATGCGCGCAACGACAACGTGGCTGCCGCCTCACTGAAAATAGCCCCGAACAGCATCAGCCATGTCAGCGCCATGGTCATCTCCTCCTTGCAACTCCATTCCAAATCAGCCGCGATATATAGCAACCCATGCATATTAACAATCCATTCAGAAAACGACCCATAGAGAGTCTGTCCGCATGCCTACCCGCTACTGCGTCGTGATGTTCTTTATAAGACGCGAGATTTATAAGGCCATCTCGAACCAGTAACCTGCCACGCGTCGTCACGTTGACTGAGGAACCGTGCGCGGTCGGGAGCAACCTAGGTCCAAGGATGCGAAGGCCATTGTGTCCAATCGTGTCCAAAACTGATTTCTCACGGAAAAACAAGGCCCGGAATCATTGAGATTCCGGGCCTTCTGGTCGGACCGGCGGGATTTGAACCCGCAGGCGCAATCACCGCTCCCATCTACTGCCGCAACGAGTCACGCTGCTCTCGATACCCCGTCTGCCCACATTTTGCCCACATTGCCGCGAACCAGCATCCGTCCGAGCTCCTCGCCCAGCGAATCCAGATCATCATCGAAGAGATCCGCATACACATCCAGGGTCATCGCCGCGGACTTATGACCGAGCTGATGCTGGACCGCCTTGACGTTCGCTCCCGCGCTGACCAGCAGCGACGCCGCGGTATGACGCAGGTCATGGATCGTCATCCTGGGCACCTCGGCGGCATCGCACGCACGCGAGAACCAATTGTCTCCCGCCTTCGGACTATGCGGCTGATGCACGTACCCATCCACCGTGGAGGGATCCTCGAACACCAGCGCATGATCGGGCTTGCCCTGGCATTGCAATCGCAATAGCTTCTCCAATTGGATGGGATACGTGATGCTGCGGATCTCCCAGGTCTTCGGCGTGCCGACGATGATGTGCCTCTGCACCTGGGTGGCGCTCTTGTCCACACTGATACGCCGATGATCGAAGTCGATGTCGCCGACGGTCAGGCCGATGCACTCCCCCCATCTCATCCCCGTCAACCCCAGCGTAAGAATGAGCGTGCGCCGCTGTCCCTCGCATTGCATGCCCAGTGAATCCAATTGCCATGCGTTCAGATACGTGTGGCCGCGTTTCACCTTGCGTGGCAGTTCGAGCTTGCGGACGGGATTGTCGTGGATCCTCCGGTCCGCCACCGCATCATCAAGGATCCCTGCCAGCACGCCATGCGCCCGGAGCACCACGCTCGCGCTTTTCGGCTTCTCGATCACGATCCGTTTCCCGTTGTCCTCGCCTACCCGTCCCCGGCTGATCGTGGTGACCCACTGCTGCGCCTGCTCCCTGGACACCATGGACACTGGGACGTCCCCCCACGCGGGTTCCACCCACCGATGCCATGCGCCCTCGAGATCGTCATAATAGCTGGGCTTGACGCTCATGCGCTTCTTGTCCAGCCACGCGTCAGCCAACTCCCCCACAGTGATCCTTCCGGCCTGGGGGTCAATGAACGTGCCTTCCGCCTTCGCCACGGTGACATGCTTCGCCGCCCACGTCTCCGCGTCGAGCTTCCGCCTGAACCCACGCTTGTCCGTCTGCGTGCCGTCCGGCTTCCGATACCGGACCCTCCATCGCACGCCCTTCGCGGTCTCGTACCTGCTGATGTTCGCCATGAAAACGCTCCATTCCCCGTCCCGCGGTAGAATTGAGCCCGGAACGGCCTTCTGAAATCTGGTAGATGCTGTTTCAAAGCCGTGCAAGTGTTGGTAGCGCTCGCCGGCGTTTGGTCCCGCGTGTTGGTAGCACGCGGGACCTTTTCGTTTGTTCAGTTCTCGTTCAGCAGCCTCCTTCGTGTGTCGTCGCCGAGTGAATACCAGACCGGGCGCACGCCCTCCGTCGACATGATGCCATTGGCGGCCAATGGCTCCAGTGCCGCGTTCACGCGTTTGCGACCGAACCGCAATCCTTCCTGTAGTTGTGGACGGGTGACCCGGTGTGGGGGCACTCCGAAGAGTTCCTCCTGGATGAGTACGCCGACGATGTCGATCTGGTCATCGGTCCAGCCTCGTTCCCGTCCGATCTCGTACAGCACGGTCTTGGCGCGGGAAAACGCACCGTGCTTCTCAGACAGGTCGTCGATGATACGGTTCTGTGCGTCGGCTACGAATTTCATCATCCGGTAGGAGAACAGGCTCGCATCGCAGCAGTTCAACGGGTGCTGCGCATCCTCGAACGCTTTGTAGTAGCGGTCCTTGCCGTCCGAGATCACGGGGCTGAGGCTGATGGCGGTGGGCACGCTCAGGTGTCGTCTGAGCTGCAGGGCGAACAGGAATCGTCCGGTCCTCCCGTTGCCGTCGTAGAACGGGTGGATGTACTCGAATGCGAAATGGCACATCGTGGCCCGAAGCAGCGGTGGGACGTCCCGGTTGCCGGTGAAGGCGAGCCATTGGGTGAGCAGCACCTTGATCTCGGATTCCGGGGTGATGCCCGTGTGGATGCGCCGTCCTGAGGCCTCGTCGTCGATGTACACCGGCCCGTTGCGGAACAGGTCCCCGTCCGGCTTGTCGTTGTCGTCCAGTTCGCCGGAGACCACCTGATCGTAGATGGAACGGATGTCCTCCAGACTATGCGGGAGGGCGAGGTGTTCGGGATCGTTGTCGCTGAGTGCGAGGAATAGTTTGGCGAATTCGCTGAACCGTTTGTGGGGGCCGTTCGCCATGGCGGTCTCGAGTGCGTCGCTGATCTCCTTGCGGGTGGACCGAACGCCTTCGATGCTGTTGGTGCTCTGCATTTCGGCGCCGATGAGGTCCATGATGTAGGCGCGTCGGGCGATGGGAGGCAGATCGTTCCAGAGGGCGTTCACCATGTTTTCCTGTTCGCGGACGCGGTCGAGGATGGTGGCGAGCTCCCGGAAATTGACGACGAATACCTCGTGTCCGCGCAGGACGATGCCTGACCGGAATGTGCTCCATCCCTCCAGCCGTTGCTGGTATTCGTGTTCGGCGATGGTTTTTGGGGGTTCCGTGGACCGGCTCATATGCGTCATCTGCCGGATGCTTTTGTATTGCATATGACCCCTTTCAGTGTTTTTGAATCAAAAGAGTTGCCAGAATTCTACTTCTATTGTCACTTTTCGGCAAAAAGGAACAATAGCTACGCCCGTAGCGGTATATGTGTCTCCCGCAGGATGTGCTGGTAGTCGTGGATGACCTGGGTGGTGACGCCGAGTTCGTGGCTGATGCGCCATATGTCTCCGTCGTACATTTGCTCGGCGGTGGCGTATTCGATGGGGTTGATGAGGAGTAGCGCGGTTTTTCTGCGGCAGCGGTTTTCGGCCTTGGCTGCGGCCCATCCGTGGCTGGTGTCGTCTCCGTGCTGGTAGTGGACGAGTTCGTGGACGAGGGCGCATTTCTTGCGGGTGTCGGTCTGGTTCTGGTCGATGAGGATGACGTCGATGTTTGGGCAGCAGGCTCCGGCGAGGTCGTCGGGTAGTTCGACCTGGTCGATTCTGAGGTGTGGGTGCAGGCTTGTTATGGCGTCGAGGATGCGGTCGTAGTCCATGCCGGGGGTGATGGGGAGTGGGTTCATGAGCTGTACCTCCTGCTCATGTGTGGTCGTGATGGTCAGGCGGCTTCGTTGTCGTCGGGGTCGAGCTTGTGGGGGTCGTGCAGGGCGGCAAGGCCCATGTCCTGCCGGCCGGCGCTGAGGGCACGGACACGAGCCAACGCCTCCTCAACACGAGCATCACCTGACACCGATGAGTCCATGTAGTCCTCGACGATCCCAGGGTCCAGAGAGAGTCTTTCAGCGTCTGACACGATTTCAGACAGTGGCATCCGTAGGGCAATTGCGATCTTGCGCAATTGCTCATAATCCGCCACCGTGTTGAGCTCGAGGATTTTGCGGAGAGTCCCATAGGGAATCCCCGCTTCCTTTGCCAGCCCTGGAGTTTTCAACTCTCTAGTTGCCATAGCTCGTTTAATCGCTATTGACAGCGCCTTGGATTCCACTGTCGGGGTCTTTCGTCCTGTTGCCATATGGGACACGATAGCACTAATCGACACTCAACACGTCCCAAATGGGACGCGCGCGATTTGACTACGCTCCATTAGGGCGTAATACGTGCCACATGGAACATAATGAGCCCACTTCGGCACAGCTTGGTGCCGCGTTGAAGCAGATCCTCTGTTCAAACAACATGACACAAGAGGATCTGGCAACCTTCGCAGGCATCCCCCGAAACACGCTGAACCGCAAGATCAACGGCGGCGTTTTCACCTTCGATGAACTAACCAGAGTTGCCCATGTCGTCAAAATGCCCCTATCCAAAATCATCGCGCTCGCTGAGGCCTCCGCGCTCGCCGGCAAGGAGGCGGAGTGATGAGCGGTCAGATCAGGCTTATTGAGGATGGTTGGTCGTATGAGATGGATAACCGGACGTCCGTGACGGTGTATCGCCGGCCCGACGCGGAGTCCGGTGGTTATCCGTTCGTTGCATGCCTGTGTCTCGTGGATGAGCGCGGTGCCGGTAACGGCGAGGCCAGGGCGTTTGGCCTGTTCCGTTTGACCAAGACGGACATGCGCAACATCAAGAGCATCATCAACCGCCTGCTCACGGACAGGGAGGCGGAGTGATGAGCGGGTTCGATGATCTGCGTGGTCTGGCGGTGGAATTGGAGTCCGTGACGGCGAGACTTCGTCGTCTCGCGTCGATGGGCGCCTCCCCCGCCGACGGGGTGGACGTGTCCGCGCAGCGTGTGGGGGAGAATCTCCTTCGCCTGCGGAACCCGGTCTGTTCGCAGGCCGGTCTGGCGGCGAGGATGCGAGACCGCGGGTTCAAGTGGTCGGCGGCGACGGTATGGGCCATCGAAAAGGGAGAGCGTTGTCTCCGGTTCGACGAGGCGGTCCTGGTATTGGGCTGCCTGGGACTGGACGTCACGTCACTGCCCGAACTGTACGCACCGAAGGAGGGCGGCATCTCCCGTAGCTACGGCGGCTGACCTCCATATCAATATCAGTTCTTCCCCGGCTTGCCGGGGGTTGTGAATGCATCTACCGGATAGGGTGCCGGCGGCTACCAGACGCCGGCACCCGCTACTTGAAAGGATCGTCATCATGGCGAACACTACGATTCCCGCGGATGGCTGGGATATCCAGCGCACAGCGGCATTCCTGGGCTTGAAGGTCAAGACCCTTTACAACTGGGCGTATCTGGACAAGCCCCCCATTCCCCGCAGGGTGGGCTCACGGCTCGTGTACGCGCCGGAGGAGGTCATCGCCTTCCGTGACGGGACGTGCCGGAGGACCCGTCGTCAGATCGTCAACGGACGTTGAAAGGACAAGAAAGTGAACAAGATCATCACTGTCAGCGGGCTGGTCCTGCTTGCCTGTCTGTTTCTGGGCGCGGTCCTGCTGGGCGGATGGCCTGGCACGGGCTGCATGGTCCTGACATGCGCGGTGGGCGTGGCCCTGGCGTTCATGGACGCGGACCGGATCCTGCGCGCGCTGGGCTGGGAGGCGTGATGCGCCGGGACAGGAGGACCCGTGACAGGTTGCGTCGGCGGCTGCTGGTGCCCGTGACGGTGTTCGCGCTGCTGGGGCTTACACGGCTGCTGACGGCGGTGCACGAGGTGGACGGGTACGGGATCCTGCAGGGTCTTGTGCTGTTGACGTGCGCGTGGCTGGTCGCCTGGTCGAGGGAACGACTCTAGGAAAGGAAAAACATGGCGAATGACATCATCACCTGCGTGGTGGGCAATCTGACCGCGGATCCGGAGATCCGCACGATCCCGTCCGGCGGCACGGTCGCGAACTTCACGATAGCGGTGACGCCGAGCCGGTACGACTCGCGTTCGGGCCAGTGGCAGGACGGGGAGACCACGTTCCTGCGGTGCAGCGCGTGGGATGGTGCGAAGCGCATGATGGCGACGAATATCGTGCAGTCCCTGGCCAAGGGGCAGCGTGTGGTCGCGCAGGGGTATCTGAACCAGCATGACTACACGGGCAATGACGGTTCCCCGCGTACGAGCATCGAGCTGCGGGTGATCGCGATCGGCCCTGACCTGTCCACGCAGATCGCGGTGTGCGAGCGTAACCCCAAACCCCAGCAGCAGCCGCAGGAGGCTCAGCCTGCTGGCTATCAGGGTGGTTTCGCCGGCGCTGCGCGTAACCGGCAGTCCGACAGTCAGGAGCCGTGGGCGTCCCCGGCCACGTATGGCGCGTCTGACGGGGAGCCCGAGTTCTGATGCAGGAGAAGAAGACACGACGGCTGGTGGACTGGGAGCGTGACCTGGTGCGTGAGGCGGTCCGGGATCTCGGGGACGTGCAGGCGCGCAAGGCTGACGGCACGCTCCGTCCCGGGCCGGCAGGGGATGTTGCGAGGAGCATCATCCGTCGTCTGGGCCGTGACCTCGACCGCAAGGGCCGTCATGGGGCTCCGCTCGCGTTGGCGCGTGCGGAGCTGATCGCCGGTAACGGGTGGATCCGTGAGGCGATCGACATTCTGAACTCGATGATCGAGATGGGAGGAGAAGACAGGTGAGAGTGGCGGTTGCTACCGAGGGCGGCCAGTCGGTCGTCCACATGGAGGATGTGGAGTACGTGGCCTGGAACGTGGGCCGTAACCGGCGTATCGATCTGATGCTCACCCCGGAGGATCTGGGAGAGCTGGCATCGGTGCTGGGAGGCGAATCATGAGGAAGGTGAGCGTGTATGCGCACGTCGAGCGTCACCTGCTGCTGCATGCCACGTTCGACGTGCGTGTGGACGGGGTGCGTGTGATGCCCCTGATCCTTGTGCGCGCGTTGACCGTCGGCATGGCCCGACGCATGGCGGTCCCGGTGATCCTGGGCACGCTCGAAAAGCGGCGTGATGATGACGGGCACGAGCATTCCGCCCGCTGTCTGAGGAACCAGGAGCTGGCGCGCCGCTACTGGGAGCGTCACGGCTGGGACGAGACCGAGGTGGGGGCGTGCGATGACACCGAGTGAACGCAGGACCATGAGACGCCGGGTGGATCGTCTGGCCGTGGGCGTGGGCATGCTCGACCATGTGTCGGCGGTACTGGCCACGGAGAGCGAGCAGATCGGCCGGCTGACGGACCTGCAGCTGCCGATCGACGTGATGCACCAGGTGGGGCGGATCCTCGACGAACTGCGTGTGACACGCGATCAGGTGATGCTGTTGCGCGAGCAGGCGTGGAGGGAGGTGTCCGATCATGCGCAGGGAACCCTCTGAACGGTTGAAACAGGTGGTGGACGAGCGTGACCTGTGGTCGTGCGCCAGGTGCGGCGTCTCCCTGTATTCGGTCGGTGGCAGCCGGCATCACCGTCAGCTGCGTAGCCAGCAGCCGCAACCGAATCTGCTGAACCGCCCGTCGAACCTGATCCTGCTGTGCGGATCGGGGTCGACGGGCTGTCATGGCTGGGTGCACGCGCATCCGGCCGAATCGTATGAGCAGGGCTGGCTCGTCCATGGATGGGACGATCCGGCCCTGATCCCGGTCCGGTACAGGGTCGGGGACCGTTTCGTCATGCTGCTGCTCGACGACGAGGGCGGCAGGGAGGAGGCATCATGAGCGTCGGAGCGATCGACTGGGCGCTGCGCAAGGCCCCCGTGGGCCGTAATCAGGCGGCACGACTGGTGTTGATCGCGCTCGCGAATCTCGTGGATGACGAGGGGCGTGACGCGCATCCCACGGTCTCGAAGCTGGTGGAGTGGCTGGAGATGAGCGAGTCCACGGTGCGTAGGGCGTTGAGGTATCTGGAGGACGAGGGGCTGATCCGTAGGGGCGATCCGCGGCTCGTGGACCATTACGACGAGTTCCACCGCCCGGTGGTGTGGGATCTGGTCATGACACGGGCACGCAGGCTGTCGCTGAAGGATGATCCGGACACGGCCAAGGGCGGACGCCCCACGAAACCCGGTGTCAGAAAGACAGGTGGTTCCAACCGCAAACCCGGTGTCAAAACGACAGGAGGTTCCACGAAACCCACTGTCAAAACGACACCCGGTTCCACCCAAAAACCCCCTGTCACCCATGACACCACCCAGGTGTCACCAGTGACAGACACTACATCCCTAGTACGTAATAACCCTTCTGTCCCCTACGGGGACATCTCCCCTGCCGGGGAGAACCCGCCCGCCAAAAACCAAACCACGAAACCGGACACCGCGCTCGCCGACTGGATGACCAGCCTGCTCGAGGCCCACCACATCGACGGCAACGCGAAATCCCGCCGCAGGGAACTGCAGGCCGCACGCCGACTGCTCGACCGGGCCGACACGGACACCATCCAGGCACTGGCACGCTGGGCAGTCACGCACGACTGGTGGCAGTCCACCATCCGCAGCCTCACCGCACTGGACCGCAACTGGAGCACGCTCCAGGCCCAGCACGCCCGAGACACCCGAGACCCCCAGCCCCGCAAACAACCCCGGCTCGAACCAGCCAAGCCCACACCGATCCCGGCCCGCCACACCAGCGGCACGCACCGGCACACGCCAGGCTGTCAGCACGTCACCACCCTGATCCGACCGGTCGAACACCTGTTCAGCACCGACCGCGTCCAGGGACGCTTCGGCAGCAGCCAGCTCTCCCAGGCACGCCAGTACCTCGCCGACCAGCTCAACGAGGGACTCGAACCCCAGGAGGCGCTCGCGGTGCTGATGGGGTGCAGGGCGCCGGACGAGCTCGAACAGATCGCCTAGAAAGGACAATCTTGATGAATGTCAACGATGAGAGGCCGCTGCGTCTGCTGTGGCTGGATATCGAGACCACGGGCGTGGATCCGAGGACGGATCGTGTGCTGGAGATCAGCGCGTGGGTCACTGGCATGGACGCCGGCCGGGTGCTGGCACGGTTTCATGCGATCTGCCGCCCCTACGCGTGGGAGAGTTTCCGGCAGGGCCTGTCCGCGTGGGCGGATCGCACGCATTCGGCCAACGGGCTGCTCGCCGCGGTCGACGCCGCCGACCCGGTGGATGCCCAGTGGGTCGAGACGCGCCGCAGGTTCGACCGGTTCGTGGCCGAGCAGGCACAGGAGGCGCGACTGCGCCCGGCGGGCTGGAACGTCCAGTTCGACGTACGCTGGCTGACCAGACTGACTCCGGGCACGATGCGCCTGCTGGACTACCGGCAGATGGACGTGCAGTCCCTGTGCGCGCTCATCCAGGATCTCAACCGTCCCGTCGGGGATCTGATCATCAGCCAGGCCGGGACCACGGACCACAGGAGCGAGCACTGCCTGACCATGGAGGTGGAACGCTACCGGCTATGCAGGGCCGCGATCCTCAACGGCCCTCTGGGATCCCACAAGGAGGCATCGTGTACGACGAACTGACCGACGCCGACTGGGCCCTGATCGAACGGATGCGCCAACCCCATGTCCGCCTGTGCACCGGATGCGGCACCCCGACGGACAACCTGTCCGGACTGTGCCGCACCTGCCTGAAACGCCACAGGGGCCAGTGCGTGACCTGCGGCACCCAGATCGGCAACCGTATCGCCAGCGGACTGTGCAAACCCTGCTACAGGCACGCATACCGGCACCGCCACCAGCTCGAGGACCGCCAGTACAAGCGCGAATGGCGGCATCGCAACCACGAGCGTGTCCTCGCCACGGCCCGCGCGTGGAGGGAACGCAACCGGCAGCGGATGCGCGAAAACCAGCGCCGATGGCGTGAGGAGCATCGCGAGGAGCTCCGCACGCGAGCGATGGCCTACTATCACGCTCACCGCGACGAGATCAACCGCAAACGAGCCGAACGACGAAAGGAACAACGATGCAACTGAAAGTCAAAGCCCAGGCCAGCGCCCACGGCGGCTGCGTCCTACTGAAAACCGACCTGACCAGCGAGCATGGGCCCAAAGCCCGCCAACTGACCACCTACCGGCTCACCCAGGAACAGGCCGAAGCGCTCGCCGACCAGCTGGACCAGGCGATCGACGAATGCGAGCGCCGGCAGAAGGAGGAGGATCGATGAGGATCGTGATCACCGGGCGTAAGCCTGTGGACAGGGAGTTTTTGCAGGATACGGCGCATTACGTGGTTCGGTATCAGACGGAGTCGGAGTCGCATGTGTATGCGGATTGGGTGCGGCCGACTCCGGAGATGATCGCGGATCTGGTTCGCGCGTCCCGCTTGGAGACGGTTTCGAAGGTTGAGGTGGTGTGATGGATCGGATTCGTGTGGTGTTCTCGGCGAAGAACCTGAATGACACGTCGTTGGAGGAGGCTCGGCGTCGGCTTGAAATGGCCGGGTGGAAGCACGTGAACGTCGAACTGTTGGAGGCCGTGTATCCAAGGGAGGAGGAGTGATGGGTGACGTGTTGACCGCCAGGATATTCACTCGCCGTCAGCTCATGGACGCGTTGCAGGACCAGCTTGATCGGCTTGGTCTGGCCATCGTGCCGGACCATTGGCTGGATGACACGTATACGAGCGAGGATGTGGAGGCGCTCGCCGATGCCGTGTATGCGAGCGCGGGTGTTGAGACCGATGTCTCGCCGCTTGTCGAGACGGGTGACATTGCCGGGGAGGTGCTATGAGTGTTTTCACGACACAGCCGGAGCCGGTGACCATCGAGTCGGTTCGGCATGACTACAGTCGTGCGTTCGCGTCGGATCCGGACGATATTGATCTGCGTCGTTGCCGGTTTGACCGGTGGCTGGTGGAGTATGCGCGGCTGGTTGCGGCGAACGCGTGGGCCGAGGGGTGGGAGCAAGGTCAGGCGCATGCCGAGGAATGGTATCTGCATGGGGTGTCGGACCCTGATACGAGCATCCGTTCCAACCCGTATCTCACCGTTGAGGAGGAGTCATGACCAGTCAGACGATCGAGAACGCTCCAACGGAGCATGACCGGCGGATCATGGCCCAGGCGTGGGCCGAGGGCGTCGTCTACGGCATGAACGCGGTCCGGGCATCCGCGAACGCCACCAGAGTGGACCTCTACGAGAACCCGTACCTCGAACCATGACCAGCCAGAAAACCCTGCGGGCCATCATCCGCTATCACAGGAGGGGACTGACCGTCGACCAGATCAGCCTCCTGCTGCCCTTCACCCCGCGCATCGAGATCGCGTACACCATCGCCCACCAGCAGAGGAGCCAGCATGATCAACATCACCCAACGCAACCAGGCGTATGACCACGTCATCAGCCAGATCCAAGCCATGATCGACACCGCCGGCGAACACATCCACGACACCCGCGAGTACTCCGGCTACATCAGCATGGGCTACGAGATCATCAACACCCTGTACGACGAGATGCTCCCACCCGCCAGCATGAGAGCACGACAATGAACTGGATGCGCCACGCCGCATGCCGGGACGTGCCACCGGACCTGTTCTTCCCCACCCAGCAGAACCGCACACGAGCCCGCCACGCGCTCGCCGTATGCGAGTCCTGCCCCGTGATCGACCAATGCCGCGCCTACATGCAGCACATGTCCCGCCAATCCGGATACCCGCTGGTCGGCGTGTGGGCCGGCATATGGCTCGACGACCCCGACCGGCCCACACGCCGATACCAGCCACGAACCCGATAGCACGCCACCCCAAGCGAAAGGAGAAAAAGGGAGACTCAGCAGGGAGAAACAGGGAGAAAAAAGAGCCCCCACCCGAAGGCAGGAGCCGAAAACCACCACAGCCAGCATACACACCAACGGGAGGGAAACAACCATGACTGCACACCCAACCAACCCCACCCAACACGACACCACCACTCCCCCAGCCAACCCCGCATGCCCTACATGCCCCATCTGCCATGCCAACGCGCTCGCCGACGGGTGGACGATCTGCCGGGCGTGCATGCGCTCCTATGCGCGTCAGCTGGCGCTCCTGCGACGGCATCTGGCGGTGCTGCAGCTGGTCATCCGACGCGAGGTACGCCTGCATGACCGGGATGGCGGCAGGGGCGCGTTCGCGTCGCTGGGCATCGACGTGTCCGCGGCCGACATGGAGGCGGAGGCCGAACGGCTGATCGACGGGATCTGCGCCGATGCGGGACTGCCCGGAGGCCGATGGGCTAGGGCGCTGCCACGCCTCGCAGCGAGCCTGCGCGTGCTGGCCGGGCTTCCCGACGCGGCGGACTGGTTCGAACGTCTGGTACGGCTCAACGGCATGCTGCAGCGGGCGACCGACCGCGTGCCACGGGCGCGACGGCTGGCCGGCGTGTGCGACGTGTGCGGGACGATGGTCCACGCCGCGCCGGACGAGGAATGGGAGGTGTGCCCGAGGTGCGACAGCCTGCTGCACCTGCCCTCGGTGCGCCGGGCGGCGCGCAGGCGACTGGACTCGATGCACACCACGCAGACGCCGTCCGGCGCGGCCCTGTGGGTGAGCCGCGAGACCGGCATCGACGTCACCCGCGACGACATCAACAACTGGCTGAGGCGCGACAGGCTCCCCGCCCGCCGGCTCGAGAACGGCTATTGGGAGTTCCCCGTCGCCACGCTCATACGACTGGCCGAGGCGAAACTGGATTCCAAGCGGGAGTAGGGTGACACTCACCTGTGATATACTCGCTACAGCGATAAGTATGAAACCCCGGCATCCCTTGCGGATCCGGGGTTTCTGCGTATCGCCAACCTCTCTCTCAACTCACACGTGCCGCATCCCCGTCGGCAGTCAGCGGGGATGCGGCACGCCGACTCATTCCTTCGGGCGCTTGCGCGGCCTGCCACCGCCGACACCACGGCCGGGACGGTTCGCGTTCCACTCGTCGATCGTCTCGGGAAGCCACCCGCGCGTACGACCGATGGTCGCGTCCGGCTCGGGGAGTTTGAGGCTAAGCAGTGCGCCCTTGGTGATGCCGAGCCGCTGGGCGACGTCGGTGACACCGAGATATTCAGTTGTCATGGCGCATTCCCGCGGAGATGGCGATGACGACGCCGCACAGGCCGACGACGCCGGCCGCGAGTGCATGGTCGGTGACGCCGAGGGCGAGGGATGCGATCCCGCACGCCAGTGGGATGACGGTCTTTCGGCTCATGGGTTCGTGGACTATTCTGGAACGTGGGGCTCGGTCCCGGATAGGTAGAGAATCCGGGACCGGCCTTTACTTATCTCGGTGGTTCGTGGCCTCGATGTAGGCCGCGATGCCGACGATGATCGTTCCGATGCCGACGAGCAGGTTGCTCAGGGCGTCGATCGCGTTCCAGAAACCGTCCATGTCACCTCCTTTCCTGTGTTGTCCTTACATAAGTATCATACCTCAGCAATGGTAATTAATCAAGCCAAGACAACCGCGACACGCCAGTGATTCCAATGTTTTCCTCGAGGTTCGCAATGAGTAGACCCAACCCCCGCAATGCCAACGGGCATCGACGCCGGCAGATACAGGCGCGGGTGCTCGCCGCCTACGACACCTGCCACCTATGCGGCAGGCGCGTCGACAAGACCCTGCCCGCGGGGCTGCCGGGTTCTCCCGAGGTGGACGAGATCATACCCGTCTCACGTGGCGGCAGCCCGTACCAGTTCGCCAACTGCCGTCTTGCCCATCGATGGTGCAACCGCATCCGGTCGAACCACAGCGTCGCATGGGCAAGACAGGAGATCCGACGCGCCCTCGACCACGAGCCCTCGTCCGCAATCCGCCCGACAAGCATGCCGTTGACGACCAGCGGCGGCTGGTGACCCACGGGGAGGGACCCCCTCCACGGCCTCCGTGGCCGGTTCACGTGCAGGGCCGATTTCTCCCCGCGGTTTCCATCCGTGACATGTCACGGCAGACAGGAGGTGTCACGGATGCGCACATGCGCCCACTGCGGTAAGCCACTGCCCGTGAACATGCGTTCCACCGCCAAATACTGCGGAGCCACATGCCGGAAGGCCGCGCAACGCTCCCGGCAGGGCGGGGCCGGACCGTCCCGTCAGACGGTCAAGCCCCTGCCGAAGCGGGATGCGAAGCCGGGACCTCTGACGGGCCGTGAGTTCGAACGGATGATGGACGGCAAGCTGGAGGACGTGCTGCGCCGCAACCGCGACAGACTCCAGATCGCGCTCGACGACCCCGGAACGCCGGCCACCGCGCTGCCGGCCATCAGCCGACAGCTCATCGCGGTGTGCCGCGAGCTGGACGCCATGGGCGGCGGGGACCCGCTGCTCGACATCGAGGACGAACCCATGGAGGTGAGCGAGGATGCCGGAGCGTCGATTGTCTGAGATCGCCCAGGTACTCAAGCAGCCGACCGGCATCGTCTCCTCCGATTTCACCCGGCTCAACAAGGCCGCGTGCAGGGCGGGCATCCGGTACGACCTGTGGCAGCAGGGGCTGCTCTACCTGCTGCTCGCCCGGCGGCAGGATGGACGGTACGCGTGCGGCGAGGGCGGCACCGTGGTCTCCTCGTGCCGGCAGATCGGCAAGACGTTCACGCTCGGCACCGCCATGTTCCTGAAATGCATCCTCAAGCCCGGCCTGAAGGTCATCTGGACCGCGCACCACACGCGCACCTCGGACGAGACGTTCAACGACCTGTGCGACCTGGCGAAGAACAGGCTGCTCGCCCGCTACGTGGAACGCATCCGCCGCGCCAACGGCCAGCAGGAGATCACGTTCCGCAACGGCGGACGCATCATGTTCGGCGCCCGCGAGAACGGTTTCGGCCGAGGCCTGCACAGCGTTGACGTGGAGATCTTCGACGAGGCGCAGATCCTCACCGTCAAGGCGCTGGACAACATGCTGCCCGTCGTCAACACGAGCCCCGACCCGCTGGTGGTGTTCCTGGGAAACCCTCCCAAGCCCGGCGACCAGTCCGAGGTGTTCGAGGAGAAACGCAGGAACGCGCTCAACGGCGTGGACGGCATGGTGTACGTGGAGCTGGCGGCCGACCGTGACGCCGATCCCGACGACCGGGACCAGTGGGCGAAGGCCAATCCCTCGTACCCGAAACGCACCCCGGAATCCGCGATCCAGCGCATGCGCAACCTCATGGCCCCCGACAGCTTCCGACGGGAGGCCCTCGGCATCTGGGACGAATCGACCACCCGCAGGGCCATCAACCCCGAACAGTGGGCGCAGGCCGCCATCGACCCCGGCCGGGTGGACAAGACCGGACTGGTCGGCTACGCGCTCGACATGAGCCCCGACCGCTCCAGCCTCGCCATCGGCGGAGCCATCAAACACGCGGACGGCACCGTGCACATCGAGCTGCGCGCCTTCGAAAGCACCCAGTCCAAAGGCACCATGTGGGCGGTGGACCGGATCGTCGAGGCCTGGCCGCGCACCGCAAGCGTCGTCATCGACGGGCAAAGCCCCGCCATGAGCCTGCTGCCCGACCTGAATGCCCGGCACGTCAAGGTCATCGTCACGAACGCGTCCGACATGGGCCGCGCATGCGGACGCCTCCTCGACATGCTGCGCGACCGCAAGCTCACCCACCTGCCCGACAGCGAACAGCCCGCCCTCGCCACCGCGGTAATCAACGCCACCACCAGGAACATCGGCCAGTCGGGCGCGTTCGGCTGGAACAAGACCGGCTCGGACATCGACATCAGTCCCCTGGTCGCGTGCACGCTCGCCCTGTACGGCACCTTCATCACCAAACGAGACCCCAACCGAAGACAGGAGGTGATGGTCTGACATGACCGACCTTTCCATAGCCTCCGGAACCCCATACCTCAACACCGCAGGATCGCAGATCAGCCGCATCGCGGGCGTTCCCGACGACGACATGCGCGCCATCCGCCGACTGTTGAAGGTATGGCGCGACCACTACGCGCGCAATCTCCTGCGCAGCGCGTTCTACGACGGCAGGCAACGGTTCAACAACCTCGGCATCAGCATCCCCAACGTCGTGGCGGCCAAGGCCGGAGTCGTGGTCGGCTGGCCGCAGAAAAGCGTGCGCGCCCTGGCTGACAAGAGCGTGTTCGAAGGCTTCGAGACGCCGGACGGCGATCCGAACGGCATCACGAGCATCGTGTCGGACAACGCACTGACCGACACGATGGGCGAGGCGATCATCAGCTGCTACAAGCACTCCTGCTCGTTCCTGACCATCGACTACGACCCCGACGACCCGTCGGGCGAACGCATCCTCGTCACCCCGCGTTCGGCGGACTGGTCGGCCGCGATCTGGGACAACACGCGCCACCGGATCGCCGCCGCCCTGACCATCACCGACAACGACCAGTACGGGAACATGACCGCGTTCAACGCATGGCTGCCCGGACGCAACTACGCATGCCGGCACGATACGGGCGGCTGGAGCGCGGAACGCCAGGACAACCGCCTCGACCGTGTCAGCGTGGTGCCCATCGTCTACGACCGTGGAGACCGTCCGTTCGGTCACAGCCGCATCAACCGCACGCTCATGAACCTGACCGACATGGCCATGCGCACCATGATCCGCATGGAGGCGTCCGCCGAGTTCTACAGCGTGCCCAAGATCTGGTTCCTCGGCCTCAACCGGAACGCGTTCAGCCAGGACACGTGGAGCAGCCTCGTGTCCAGCATCAACGCGGTCAGCCGCGACGAGAACGACAACATCCCCGAACTCAGGCAGGTCACCCAGGCGAGCATGCAGCCGCACGGCGACATGCTCGAGACCATCGCCATGCTCGCCAGCGCCGAGACCGGCATCCCCGCCGAACAGCTCGGCATCCGCCTGACCAACCCCACCAGCGCCGAGGCCCTGGCCGCGGCCGAGGACCAGCTGACCCGGATCGCGGACCGGCAGAACCGCGCGTTCGGCGTCCAGCTCATGACCGCGATGAGCATGGCCGTCCAACTGCGCGACAACACGCCCGACCCGCCCGACCTGACCGGCATCCGCCCCCTGTGGGCTCCCACCCGCGTCGTGTCCGAGGCGGCACGCGCCGACTACTACACGAAGGTCGCCGGAGCCAACCCCGCGTGGGCCGACTCCGACGTGGGCCTAAGCAAACTCGGCCTGAACGCCGACGAACTCAAAAGCTTCCGCGCATGGCAGCAGCGCCAGCGCGCACAGGAGCAGATCGACCGGCTCAAACAGCAGACACTACCCCAGCGGACGCAGGAGGTGACGGCGGATGGCGACGATGAACGATCTGCCGGCCAGCCCGGATCTGAAGCGGCTGCTGGAACAGGCGCAACGGGACTATCAGGACAATCTTGATAACCTGACCGACGCGGCCACCGACGCGATCGAAACCGCGGTCACCCGCGGCGACATCGACCTTCAGGAGCTCGTCCAGGACTATGCGCGCGAGGCCAGTCAGATGGCCAACGACTACTACCAGCGGCTGCGCCTCCTCTGGGCCGAATCCGGGAACGTCGAAATGCCGGACCACGTGTCGGAGCCGCTGGACCCGGACCGAGCGCTATGGGATCTGCAGGGCGGGTTCAACAACACCGACTACGCGGGCCTCACCTACCAGCAGGTCAAGGAGGGCAGGGCGCGCAGCGGTGTGACCATGGCCGACCTGTGGCCCGACCTGTCGAACGTGGACGACGCGCAGCAGTTCATCGCCGACATGATCGCCACCAGCGGCAGGCTCACCATGCGGCAGAACATCCAGGCCGACCCCACCCGACCGCGGTGGGCCCGCGTGTGCGGTGGTGCGAGGCCCTGCGCGTTCTGCGTCATGCTCGCCTCCCGCGGATTCGCCTACACGAGCGAGGAGACCGCGTCCCTCGGAGGAAGCTTCCACGACGGTCATTGCCGGTGCACGGTCGTACCAAGCTGGGGCAGGGACGAGCAGCTGCTCGCCAAACAGGCCCAGTGGAAGAGCATGTACGCCCAGGCCAAGGAGTCGGCCAAGGCCGCCGGAGACAGTACAGGCGTCAAGGAGATAGCGTCGTGGCTGCGCTACAATTTCCCCGACCTGCTCAAGGACGGTGTCGTGTTCGCCCCTGACATGCGCATCCCCCGAGGCAGTGAATTCGCCCGGCAGCTCGGAAGCCGGCATACGCTGCGCATGAACCAGCTGCTCAAACAAGCCGCCAAGAACGGGCACGAGAACACCGTGAAACTCTGGGCCAAATACGCTGGAGACTACCGGATACACAACCCGAACTGTGCTGACGCATACTTCCTGCAATCGGACGGTGGAATCTCGATCAACCTGCCATCCATCGGGAATGCGTCGAGCATCTCCACCCCATATCAGGTCATGTTTCACGAGTCGTCCCATATGCTTGACTGGCTGCTCAACGACAGATCCGGCGAACTCTATTCAGAACTGACGTTCAGTTGGTCGGAGCCCGATAAATTCGGGAAGGCTCTATGGGATGACTACAGCAACCTGAAAAAAGGTGTGGAACGGGAACTGAAAGATGGCTGGCGAGTCAGTTTCAAGGAGATTGAAGAGGCCGAAGCATATCTGAAAAAATACCATCGACTCCCCTCGAAGACCATAAGCAAGATGATCAAAGTGGGCAATATCAAGATGGAGCTAAAAGACCTCATTGGGAGCGGGCACACATCCTTACTCCGTGCTGGACTACTGCTGTGGAGGACTGAGATTGAAAAACAGGAACCGACCGCAGCGGATGTTGCAAAAAGCATACGAAATAAGGTCCATGACGCCATTCCAAAACGTAACGCAGCGGATTTGGATGATATGATCCAGGCTTGGTCACCGGACTACCATGGTTATGCAGGCCATTGGGATCTTGACTATTGGGATAAATCATCCAGACCAAATGAAGCGTTTGCCGAGATGATGTCAGCCCAGATCGCCAATCCTGAATCATGGAAACATATACAGCGCTGGTTCCCGGAATCAGCTAAAATGTTTACAGAAATGGTGAAGGAGGCGATGGCCAGATGACAGTTGCTGCAACAAGCGCCCCTATCGCAATGAGATATCTGTGGGACGGTGATTTTGACAGTTTCGTCAATGACGAGTCCGCCACCGTGGAAGATCTGCTGGATTGCTATTCCGACCTTTTTGAACAGCCGTTCTTCAATATTGAGGCTCAGGGGCCGTTCGTTACCGACAACGAGCTGCGACGATGGGTAGCATGGTGTCTCTTCTACGGCAGGCCTCGTGACGAGTATCCGCTCGCCAATCAGGATTAGCCCATAACCGTTTTTTCTGTTCATGACCACCCGCACGGGTGGTTTTTTTATGCCCGAAACGGGCCCCATATTAACCATCAGGAGGAATCATGGCCGAGGAAGCCACCACCAGCACCGACCAGTCGCAGGACGTGTCCGAGCCGCACGGCGAAGCGCAGCAGACCGACTGGGAGGCGAAGTACCGCGAGGCCGTCTCGCATTCGCGCAAGTGGGAGCAGCGCGCGAAGGACAACAGCGCGGCCGCCGTCGAACTGGAGAAGCTCAAGGAATCAAGCCTGAGCGAAGCGGAGAAGACCGCGAAGCGCCTCAAGGAGCTCGAGACCGAGAACACGGCCATGAAAGCGGAGAGGCAGCATGCCGAATGGGCGGCGCAGGTGTCGAAGGACACCGGCGTGCCCGTGGAGCTGCTGCACGGCGACAGCCTCGAGGCCATGAGCGAGTACGCGAAGAAGCTCGACCAGTGGGCTCATCCCAAGCCCAAGGGCATGCCCAACCAGGGCGGCAAGCCGGCCCATCCCGCCAAGGGCCAGGAGACCCGCGACTTCGTCAACCGCATGTTCTCCGACTGACATCCTCCACTACAACCATCACAACCGATTCTGAAAGGAAACCCAATCATGGCAATGACACTCGAAAAACTGCCCCTGCCCAGGGAGCTCGCCACCGCGGTGGTCAACAAGGCCAAGGACACCAGCACCATCGCCGCGCTCAGCCCGTCCAGCCCGATGATCTTCACCGACAAGGACTTCCTCATGTTCAACGGCAAGAGCGAGGCCGAGGTCGTGGCCGAGGGCCAGTCCAAGGGCAGCTACGAGCAGGACACCACCACCGTGAGCGCGAAACGCTTCAAGGTGCAGACCACCACGCGCGTCACCAACGAGCTCCAGTGGGCCGACGAGGACAACCGCACCCAGATCATCGAGGCGATCCAGCTCGACCAGGCCGCCGCCATCGGCCGCGCCCTCGACTACGTGATCTACCACGCCGTCAACCCCAAGGACGGCGAGACGCTCACCGGCTACGACGCCCTGACCGCGCAGGCGAAGGCCGTGACCGCAGGCGACGACGAGATCGCGAACGTGGACGCGCTGGCCGACGCGCTCAACCAGACGTACGACGTCAACGGCGTCGCCCTGTCGCGCACGTGGGCGTCCCGCCTGCGCAAGGTGCGCGTCCCCTCCACAGGCATGCGCTTCTACCCGGAGATCCCGCTCAACCTGCAGGCCGGCTCTCTGGACGGCATCACCGCCGCCACGTCCGGCACCGTCAACGGCACCAAGGCCAAGACCCCCACCGGAGTGCTCGCCCTCATGGGCGATTTCAGCCTGATCAAGTGGGGCATGGTGCGCGACATGTTCGCCACCATGATCCCCTACGGTGACCCGGACCACGCGGGCACCGACCTGCAGAACGTGAACATGGTCGCCTACCGCACCGAGGCCGTGTTCGCGTACGCGGTCCTCGACCCCAACGGCTTCGCCGTGCTCAAGGAGGCGTGATGTCCTTCCCCGTGCAGAACCTCATCGTGCAGAAACGCACCGCGAAGCGCAAGGCCGGCCCCCTGGACGCGCCGGTCGCCCTGTACAACCCCGACGGCACCCCGTTCACGGGCTCCGGCTCCACGAGCCTCGCGGATGGGGCCGTGACCGGCGCGAAGATCGCGGCGAAGGCGGTGACCCGTGACAAGATCGCGGACGGTGTGCTGCCTGCCGCGGCGTCCACGAGCACCGCCGGGCTGGTGAAGAAGAGCGCGGCGGTGTCCACGCTCGCTTCCAACGCCACGCTCGAACAGGTCGTCGCCGCGTACAACGATCTCGTGGCCAAGGGCAAGGCCGCGGGTTTTTTTATCGTAGCCGACCCGTCCGAGCCGCAACGCATCGAGACGGAGCCCGGATCCCTGACCCTGCGCGTGGGCGGGACGGCCACGCTCTCCTGCAGGGTCCTGCCGGACACGGCCCCGCAGGACGTCGCCGTCACCGTCGAACACGACGGCATCGTCTCGGTCTCCGGCTGACCCGGACCGTGGAAAGGAGCCATGCCATGGACGATGAAACCGGCGTGTACCCGGATGGCAGCGTGTTCGCGTACGTGGACACGCTCGAGGCCGGCTGGCACACGCTGACCGACGAGGAGCGCGCAAGGGCGGGAGTCCTGCTGGCTCGCGCGTCGCGCATCATCCGCGCCGACTGCCCCGGATGGAGCCGGGCCGAGGCCGAGAACCCCGGCCTGTGCTCGGACATCTGCTGCGAGATGGTCAAACGCGCCATGCTCCCCGGCACGGGGGACATCCCCGCCGGCATCACGCAGATGAACAGGACCACCGGACCGTTCACGGACGGCTACTCGTTCGCGAACCCGACGGGAGGCCTGTACCTGTACGACACGGAGAAACGACGGCTCGGCAACGGCGTCCAGACCGCGTTCTCCATACCGATGGCAGGCGCGGCGTGAACGGGCGGGAACAGGCTGTGTTCACCAGACGGCCCGTCACGATGGCACACGGCAGGCGTGTCGTGGGAGATCCCGTCGAACTGGGCGTGATGAGCATGCTGGTCGCGCCAGGCACGTACGAGCGGCAGACCGACACCGGGCGCACGGTGACCGCATCCGGATACGACCTGTACCTGCGCGGCACGCCCCCGTTCCCCGTGCGCGTCGGCGACACCGTCCACGTCCGCGGGGAGACCCTGACCATCATCAACACGCCCGAGGAATGGCGGCGCGGCGACCAGTATGTCGGAGTCCAGTACCACGCGGAAAGGAGCCTTGACGCATGAAACCCGGCAGACTCGTGCTCAACCGTTCGACGGTGTCTAGGGAGCTGCTGCACAACGCGACGATCCTCGACAACGTCGAAACGCAGTTCCGCGGGATGGCCACGGCGCACCCGTCCATCGAGGTGTACCGCAACGAGAACGAAAACCGAGGCAACGTCGTCGCCACCATCCCGCAGGCGGTCGAGGACAAGCATCGAGGCATGCTGGCCGGCATGCCGGGAAGGCTGACGCTATGACCCCATCGCTCATCGGCGTCGACCCGTCCGACATGATCCTCGACGGGCTCGCGGACGCGTTCCCCGGCATCGCGTTCGGCTGGGACATGCCAGCCGGGCAGCGCAGGAAAACATTCCTGACGCTGGACCCGGGATCCATGCCCACGCCGGTCTCCCAGTACATGACCCTGACCCTCAGCTGCTACGCGCCCCAGGCCGACGGCACCGCCGACATGCAGGCCGCGTCCGGCATGTTCCGCGACTGTGCGCGCTGGCTGATCGCCCACCGCACGACCGGCCCGCTCATCGACGCGTCCCAGCCTCTACGGCATCGGCCTGACACGCGAGGAGGAACGGGTGGAGCACATGTGCATCTACTTCCTGCCCCGCAACGGCCTGACCCTCGCGGACGCGCTGCCCGTGCAGATGCGCTTCGACCCCAAGCCCGGCATGTGGGCGCTCACCCGCGCGCAATTGCTGGTCACGTTCATGGACCTCATCGAGCAATCCGACGGCGCGGACGTACGCGACGCGTGGATCCGCACGCTGCCCAAGTCCACCGGCCACTGCTTCGATTGCGGCACATGGGCCAACGACCGAGGTCCCGTCATCCCGGAGACCGCCAAGCCGCGGACCGAGGTGCCGGAACGGTGGACGCGCCTCACGCCGTTGCTCGAAGCCCGATACCCGCATTCAGAGAACACCGAACAACACAACAGTTAGGAGAACCCATGTTCGCAGCACAACAACCCGCCGCCACCCCCGGCTTCGGCGGCACGGAGCCGCTGCCGTCACTCGCGCAGGTCATGTCCGGCGGCACGCCGTCCGCCATCGGCAAGGACGATCCCATCGGCACCACGGCCTCGGGCATCGTCAGGAACATCGAAGCGCAGCAGCAGCACGACATCGACACCGGCGCCCCGAAGTTCTTCGACAACGGGCAGCCTATGATGCAGATCGTCGTGCACATCGCCACCGACCAGCGCGACCCCATGATCCCCGGTGACGACGGCATGCGCGCCGTGTACGTCAAGGGCAAGAACATCGGGACTTTGCGTAACGCCAGCCGCAGGGTCGCGCGCGACATGCCCCACATCGGCGACCGGTTCACCGTCACCTATAGCGGCAACGGCGAAGCCAAGAAACGCGGCTGGAACCCGCCCAAGCTCTACAGCTACGAGCTCCAGCCTAATGCCGCCCAGCTCGACCAGGCCATGCAGGAGCCCGCGCCCGCCGCGCCGCAGCAGCAGCCACCGTTCCCGCAGCAGACGGCGCAGCAGCCCGTGTTCCAGCCGTCCGCGCCGCAGGTGGACGAACGGCAGATCCGCCAGCTCGCCGCCACCGGACGCAGCGCCTCGGAGATCGCCAGATTCCTCGGCCTGACCATCGCACAGGTCGAAAACGCCCTCGAACCCGAGTTCTAACCCCCTCGGCCCGAGCCGTAGCCAAGCGGCCACCGCGCATGCGACAGACGCGGCGGGCACTCGCAGACACAATCCACTACCGCCCAACGAAGGGAGGCAGACCAGTGAACGTTCCCTACACGCACCAGTGTTCGGTCATCCCGAACGGGCCCAGCCACGTGGCCCGCGTGCTCATGGGCATGCGCGTGACCGAGGACGACTGGAAGCACACGTTCTTCGACCGTCTCGGCCGAAGCGTCACGGTGCCGCGCAACGAGATGAACAACAACCGCGAATACTTCGACGACGGGTATGCGAAGGCGCTGTGGGACTTCCGCAACGGCAGCATGCTGCTCGGCGAGGACGGGCGCACCATCTACGTGCGCGACGTGGACGACACCGGCCGCAACCGCCTGCTGGACTCGTGGCACGCGATCGGCTCGATCGAGGACGAATACCATGTCAAGGGATCCGGCAAGGTGTACCTGCCATGGAACACCCAGATGCGCGTCGAATGCTCGAAACTGCCGGGCCGGGTGCGTCACGGGGTCAAGTTCGCGAACCTCGCGTTCTACCGGATCGACGGGCGCGTGCGTCGCGTCACACCCGACCAGCCGTTGTTCAACGACCCGTTCGAGGTGAGCCTGTCCGAGGACTACGACGACGGGCTGGTGGCCGAGGCCGGCCGGTTCCTCAGGTTCGTGACCGCCGACGAACACTCCGCCCAGAACTTGGGCCGCATGTTCGCCACGCCCTTGCTGGAGGCGTACAAGCATTTGTTCTACGTGCTCTACGGTGGCGGCGGCAACGGCAAGGGCATCCTCTTGGGTGCGTTGAACAGGTCGTTCCCCGGACTATCCACGGCGGTGAACGCGAAGACCCTGTTGGGTGGTGCGAAGGGCGCGGGCGGGTTCGCGACCGATCAGGAGATGCTCAAACTCATCGGAGCCCTGTGGGCGTATGACGAGGACGCTGACATCATCACCTTGGAACAGGCCACGCTCTTGAAGAAGATCGGTACCGGCGACATGATGGCCGCCCGACGCATCCAGGAGAACACGGTCAGCTTCCGCAACAAGGCCACGTTCATCATCGCGTCGAACAATCCCGTCATCATGGCCAACACCGAGGCATTGAAACGCCGCCGCGTGTTCGTCCGCATGCGCGACAACCGCGCCGAGGCGGAGTTCAGGGAACTGCTGGCCTTCCGTGCCGAGCATGGGGCCGTGCCGTTCCTCATGGCATCCTGCCGCCTGTGGGAGCGCAGCGACAAGCCATGGGATGACGTGGCCATCGGATCGGGCGACGACCTGTCGGAGCATGAGCAGTGGATCGTGGACCAGATCATCGTGCAGGGGTACGCGGTCAGCGGCGACAACCCCTACTACGCGTCGTCGGCCACACACCGCAACTCCGTGACCAAGCTCGGCCTCGAATCCACGTGCAAACGCGTCGAAGGCAAGGTCGCGCGCGTGCTCGTCGTCGCCGACGAGAAGATCTTCGCCGTGTACCGGGCCAAGAGCGAACACGACATCAACCAGGCCGTCAACGAGACCATACCGGACCCGCCGCAACCCATCGAGGGCGATATGACGGTCACGCCCGGCGAGGCCGGCTACCCGGTCAACTACGCCACCGTCACGGACGGCAAGAAGTCCTACGACTGGCAGAAGGCGAAGGACCTGCCCGCCGGCTCCACGCGCACGCCCACCGGCAATGCGTACGCGGTCATCCCCGCGGCCGGCATGGCGGTCATCGACCTCGACGTCGCCAAGGACAAGAACGGACGCGTGCTCGCGGACGCGCCCACGGGCTGGGACGTGTTCAACCGTGAGATCGGCCCATACGGCGGCAGCGCGTTCCCACGCACCTACCTCGTATCCACACCCACCGGCGAACGCCACGGGCTGACCAGCGTGCACGCCTACTACCTCATCCCCGACGAGCTCAAAGGCAAACTCAAGAACGGCGTACACCTGACCGGCAAGCCGGTGGACATCCGATGCGAGGGCAAGGGCTACGTCATCGGCGCAGGCAGCGTGTTGGACGACGGCGGACGGTACCGGCTGCTCGACCTTCCCGACGGGAAGCCGCCCCTCATGCCGCCCGTCATGGTCGCGTGGCTCAGAGAGCACGGCTACGTGGACGGCGCCATTCCCGCGACGATGCAGCCGGACGGGGCGCGGCCGGTGATGATGCGCACCCGTTACCGGTCCACGCGCATGGCCGGCAAGAGCGTCAGGAACGAGCCCGACATGACCCCGGTCGCGCCCGGCTCGCGCAACGACACGCTGCACCGGTGGGCGTACGGACGGCTCGCCAATCACCCCGACAACGCCGCCCGGATCCGC
Organism: Bifidobacterium sp. UTCIF-39; assembly: GCF_006408715.1. Taxonomy (NCBI): domain Bacteria; kingdom Bacillati; phylum Actinomycetota; class Actinomycetes; order Bifidobacteriales; family Bifidobacteriaceae; genus Bifidobacterium; species Bifidobacterium sp. UTCIF-39. Next base: position 64,509 of record NZ_JEOG01000008.1, read on the forward strand.
GACGACCTCTACCAGCGCGGCCACGCCAGCGGACTACAGGACACGGAGCTGGAGACCATATGGCGCAGCGTCACCCGACAACTGGGAGACCGTCATGCCTAGACGCAAACCCGCATGGCTCACACACCTGTGCACCGGCCGGCTGAAAGCCAGACGATGCGCCGGCTGCCGGGAGTGGGTGGCCGTGGACGAGCAGGGGCCCGTATGGGAGACATACGATCCCGGCGTGCTCGACGCGAAGGACCTCACCACCGCGATCATCCTCGAACGGCCGTTCACCCGCATCCACCAGCACACCGCCGGACTGCTCACCCTGCAGAACCCGTGCGGCGCGCGCGGCATCAGCCCGGACGGCCAATACCTCGCCGTCCATGAATGCCACCGCACGCCCATCAGCCTCAAACCATTCACACCGATCACAAGGAAACCGGCCCCGCGCTGGGATCCCGGCATCCATTTGTCGGACGAGGACGTCCGATTGTTCACCGAACTCTGGAGACGACCCTTATGAGCATCATCCACCCCACACACGACCCCGACCCCGCGTCGTCCGTCTGCCGGAGACCACGCACCACCGGCTGCGCCGCACGTATCCCGCGGCCATCCAGTTCCTGCGTCAGCCGGCGGCCGTCAGCGGGTTCGGCACCGCGGCCGGCACCACGCGCGAATGCACGTGCGGATACAAGACCCGCAGCACCCGACAGTTCCTTGCCCATCTCGAAGAGAAAGCCACCCTCATGCCCGTAGCCTCGTACCAGTCACCCCGGCCCGCACGACCGTCGATGACGCACCGCCTCGTGGACACCGCCAAACAGGGCACAGTGTTCATCTGCTCGTGCGGCCACGACTACACGTCACTGGGCCTCATGCAGGAACACGTCCGCTACGCCGACAAGACGGAGGCCGACCATGCATGAACAACACCAGATCATCACCGAATACTCCAGCACGGGATTCCGCTGGTGGTGCTCATGCGGCTGGAACACCGACGACCGACAGCAACTCCACCAGCACCCCGGCGTGAAGGCGGCACGACCATGACCCGGTACTGTGCGAACAGGGACGGCAACCATGCGGGAGAGCTCAACGTGTGCGCTCCCTGCGCCAGACGGTTCCGTGAAGCGCTCGCCTCGATCGCGGTAGACACACCCGCACTGCTGCTGATCGCCAACCGTCAGGCCGGCACCGGCGACAACGACCACACCGGCGTGCGCAGCAGGTCGGCGCACGCGCCGCTGCTGCTGCGCGAGCAGGCGTGGGAACTGCACTGCCGGGCGGAGCAGCTGGTGCGGCTCGCGGCGCTGCAATGCGGATGCCCGCCCGCCGTCCGACGCACCGCCGGCATACCGGAGCTCGCACACGGCATCCTCAAAGACGACAAGCCGCTGTTCGCCGCGCCGGACGCCCGTTTATGGTGGCGTGACATCGTTGACATGGCCGGCAAGGTCAACCGTGCCGTGGATCCGCCACAGACGCGGGTGGCGTTCGGCGCATGCCCGTTCTGCCAGAACGGCGTCGTCTGGGGCGCGCCGCGCGCCCACATGGGCGAATGCCGCTCCTGCGGCGCCGAGGTGAACCGCACCTACGTTGCCGACCGGCTGCTCGACCAGCTCGCCAAGTCGGAGAAGAAGGGCACGCCCAAGCAACTGAGCGACCAATGCGCGAAGGCCGGCATACGACTGCCAGCCGCAACCATCCGCACATGGATCCACCAAAAACGCCTCACACCCTACCAGAACGGCCATGTCACCCTGCGCGACATCGTGCCATTGCTGCGTCGAAGAGCCGACTGACAACGGCAAGACGGCCCCTCCCTCCAAGATGGGAGAGCGGGGCCGTACCATGTTGGGTATGGAGGAAGCGAAACAGCGGCAGCGTGGCAAGCTGTTCACATGGTGCCTGATCGCCAACGTCGTGGACGAACACGAGGTCGGCCAGGACCACCACATCGAACACGGCACGAAGATCTTCAGCCCCGGCACGAAGGTGTACGTGGCAGACTATTGGTCTTCGAGCCCATTGGAGCATGGCGGCGTGCTGTACGTCATCGGCAAGGCCCGCAAGCAATGGCGTCTCGTCGCGGCGTATATCGCTCGCGACCGGCTGACGAACTTCCGCGCCAAGCAAGTGTTCGACCCGAAGGCGCTGCGTCGCATGGCGCAGGACGAGGGGCAGAACCGTGTGCGGCCGGGTCAGTTCGTCCGATGGTGGGGCAAGGATGATGAAGCCCGCAGACGGGTCGAGAAGGAAGCCGCCTACTACAACCAGGACATCTACTCGGTACGGCGACGCGAGTGGGAAGAGGCCAGACACGGTATGGAGAAGTTGTGAAAAGTCGTCTTGGAAGAGCCGGGAAAGTCGCCGGGCGACCGCTTGAAAATGGCTTGATTTGAGGCGTGTCGCATGGTCGTCGTGTCTGGTCGTGTCCGAAAATCGTGTCTGAATCGTGTCTGGAGGGCCAAAAGAGGGGGTTCGTACGATAACAAAAAAGCCCGAAATCGTTGAAATTCCGGGCTTTCTGGTCGGACCAGCGGGATTTGAACCCGCGACCCCTTGACCCCCAGTCAAGTGCGCTACCAAACTGCGCTATGGTCCGATTGACTGATTATTCACGTCGTGTCTGAGCGGGAAAAACAACGTAGGTAATTCCGTCATCGTGTCTAATCGTGTCTGTCTTAAATTATCCGCTTTTCAGCGTAGGCCCTTAGCCCTACTGGTAGCTGACATCCGGTCAGGTGTCACTCAGTATGACTGAGTAACCCCTTGACCCCCAGTCAAGTGCGCTACCAAACTGCGCTACGGTCCGATGTCGCCGTGGCAACGAGAAGATAATTTAGCACAGCATTTCCGATAGTGCCAAATCGAGTGTTGCTCTCGGAGTGTTGCAAGGAATCGCAACGTTTTTGCGGTTCCTTCGTTCGTGGTCGCGGTTCTTATGCGAGATCGAAATGCGGTTCGGAGACGTCAATTGCCATGCATGTATCTATCGTTAGCGATGGCCGCTGGGCATAATCACCGCATCGTCACGCACGGCATGCTCTCATATGACATTACGGGGGTACTCGTATGGAATACCCCCGTAATGTCATATGGCATGCAGCGTCCGGCCTGATGATCGTCTGCTGCTGGCTTACTACTTGCGGCGCTTCTTTTCTCTGATCTTTACGGAGATCTGGATCGGCGATCCTTCGAATCCGAATTCCTCGCGCAGACTACGCTCGATGTAACGACGGTAGCCGTGCTCTAGGAACCCGGTGGCGAAGATCACGAAACGAGGCGGACGGTTTGACGCCTGGGTGGCGAAGAGAATGCGAGGCTGCTTACCACCACGCAACGGGTGCGGGTGGGCGGCCTGCAGCTGTCCGAGGAACGAGTTGAGCTTGCCGGTGGGGATGCGCTTGTCCCAGGATTCCAGAGCGGTGCGCATCGCCCTGGCCAGACGGTTGGTGTGCCATCCGGTCTTGGCGGACAGGTTGACGCGCTGTGCCCAGGTGACACGATCAAATTCCGTGGCCCAGAGACGTTCAACGCGCTGGCGTCCGAAATCATCGAGTGCGTCCCACTTGTTGAACACGAGCACGACGGCTCGTCCGGCGTCCACGGCCTGACTCATCACCTTGAGATCCTGATCGGAGATTGGCTGAGAGACATCGAACAGCACCAGAGCCAGTTCGGAACGTTCCAAAGCAGCCTGCGTGCGGAGCGTCGAATAATATTCGGCACCCGACAGCTTGTGCAGGCGACGCTTGATGCCTGCCGTATCGATGAACAGCCAATCCTCGCCATCCACGGACACGATCTCATCGACCGGGTCACGGGTGGTGCCGGCAAGATCATTGACCACGGCGCGTTCTTCACCGGCCAGACGGTTCAGCAGCGACGATTTGCCAACGTTCGGTCGGCCCACCAGCGCCACGCGACGCAGATGGGATGGAGTAAGCATGCCGGAGGTCTTCTCGGCCTTCTTCAGCTTGTCCAAAGCGGCATCAAGCAGATCACCAACTCCCCTGCCGTGCATGGCGGAAACCGAATACGGCTCCCCCATGCCCAGCTTCCAGAAATCAGCGGCGAGATATTCGTCGGACTGCGTATCGACCTTATTGACGGCCAGCGTCACTGGCTTGCCGGACTTGCGCAGCATCCGTACGATACGCTCGTCGCTGGCGGTCATGCCGACCAGACCATCCACCACCAGCACCACGGCATCGGCCATTTGCACGGCTATCTCCGCCTGATTAGCGATCGAGGATTCAATACCCTCGACGTCTGCCTCCCAGCCACCAGTGTCGACCAGTTTGAAATTCGTGCCCGCCCATTCCGCGTCATAGCTGACACGGTCACGCGTCACGCCCGGAGTATCCTCCACCACGGCGGCACGGCGACCGAGAATACGGTTGACCAGCGTGGACTTGCCCACATTCGGACGTCCCACCACGGCGAGCACGCCGACGGCCTTGGGACCGGGTTCACTGGTCCCCTCCTGGAAGGCCCCGCTGAGCAGCCGCTCATCCTCGGCATCAAGCTCATAGTCGGCAAGATTCGCGGCGTAACTCTCATACGCCTGTGCCTCCATGGCCTCTTCCACCAGATTGACGAGCACGTCCAGCGTCTCGCCGAAATCCATATCGGAATTGTCGACTGTAGTCACGCCATCGGCGGCGGTCAGAAAGTTGGTGACCTTGGAATCAGCGCGATCCCTGGCAGCCACGTCATCGGAACCCACGGTACCATTCTCGGACCGTTCCGACTGGGCTGACTGTGCGGCACGACGCTGAGCACGAACCTCCTCGCGGGCCGTCAGCAACACACGAACTTCAGCATCGGGAGCAACCACCGTGGTGATGTCACGTCCCTCAGCCACGATCCCAGCACCATTCGAGAACGAATCCGGATTCTCCTCACCGGCGATGAACGCGCGCTGGGCCGCGATCAGCAAACGCCGGACGGAGGGGATTGAAGACACCGCCGAAACATGCGAGGACACTTCCGTGGAACGAATCTCCTCGGCGATGCTCTCCCCATCGGACAGTACGTCAGGATCGTCGGGATCCACGGAAATATCGAAATGGTCTTCGGTGAAGAACCGACCGACCGTAGCGGTGATAAGATCCGCGTCCGGCTGCTCGGCATCCAGATTCACTCCCTGATGCAAACACCACCATGTCGCGGCACGATACATGGCTCCGGTATCGAGATACGCGAACCCGAAATACTTGGCCAGCGCCTTGGACGTGGATGACTTGCCCACACCGGCGGGACCGTCGATCGCAACGCGAATCACAGGCCGACCTCCTTCTCCAGAGACTTCACCTCGGTGGGTGACAGCACACGATACGAGCCGGGCTTGAGCTCGCCAAGCTTGATCGGACCGATCTGCGTGCGGATCAGCCGGCGGACCGGGAATCCGATCGAGCCGAAAATACGGCGGACAATGCGGTTGCGACCCGAATGCAGCACCACACGAACCATAGTGAACTCACGGTTCTGATCCAGAATCGAGCACTTGTCAAGCTTGACCCAACCATCGTCAAGCTTGACGCCGGTACGGACCAGACGACGGCAGACGTTACCGCCAAGACGTCCCTCCACGGTGGCGATATAGGTCTTCGCCACCTCATACTTGGGGTGCATGACGTGCTGCGACAGCTCGCCGTCATTGGTCATCAGGATCAGACCTTCGGAATCGTAATCGAGCCTGCCCATATGGAACACACGCTCATACTTGTCCCCAATGATGTCACGCAGCGTCCAACGACCCTTCGGATCGCTCATCGTGGACAGCACACGCTTGGGCTTGTTCAGCGCAAGCGTCACATGATGATCATCAATGTGAATACGGGATCCGTCAACCAGGATCTTCTGGCGCTTCGGATTGACACGGGTTCCCAACTCGGTCACCAGCTCACCGTCGACCTCCACACGGCCTTCGGTAATGATCTCCTCGCACTTGCGGCGAGAACCAAACCCCGCTTGGGCAAGGACCTTCTGCAGGCGAATATTCTCAGCGTCCCGATCGGAACGTTCGGATGATTTCTTGGAGGATGAATACTGTTCTGGCATCGTTCTCCCAACGTGGCCTTTCATAATATGCAAATCTGCTTCTACTCACTGCTATTTTCACAGATGATTCTCAGGAAATCACAGTGATCTCATTCTATCGGTATGCCTGAACCACTGGTAGCATATGAGACGTTTTGTCAGACTATCAAAGGATTCATATGTCACAGACATCCACGTCGGCATACACACAATCGGCGGTGGTGGACGCCGAGGATGCAACGACCGAACAGCCCATTCCCAATAACGGCCAGTCCTCTGCACCGGCCGAATCCCTCATCATTCGAGCGCTCGCCGAATTCGCCGGCAGCTTCTTCATCTGTTTTGTCATTTACGCCGTAAGCACATATGGCACGGTGTTGTATGGCATCAATATCCTTCTCATCGCAGCTGTGGTCGGCGTGGCATATGCCGCGGCCACGGCCGTGTTCTCACGGTTCTCCGGGGCGCACTTCAACCCTGCCATCACGTTGGCGGCAGCACTGACGTCACGAATCTCCTGGCTGGACGCACTGCTGTACCTCGTGGCACAGGTCCTGGGCGGCATTGCAGCCGGTGCCGTCGTCGTCGCCATTCTGCCCACCAGCGAGAGCGTCGCCGCCAAGGCGTGGCTCACCTATGCGGTCAACGGCTTCGACACCACATCCCTGTCGTATCTGTCGAACAGCACGTTGCAGCAGACCGGTCTGAGCTTCGATTCCAATATGGCCATTGCCGTGGAAGTGGTCATGAGCCTGCTGGTGGTCGCCGCGGCCATCGTGACGTTGAATCAGGATGGCTCGCCGCTTCCCAATCACACGCGTGCCGTGGGACTTGCCTATGGTGTTGCTGCGGCCGTCACCTATCCCATCACCGGGGCGGGTCTCAATCCGGCTCGTTCCACCGGCATCGCACTGTTCGCGCAGGGCAAGGATCTGACGGTCGAGCCGCTGAGCCAGCTGTGGCTGTTCTGGATCTGCCCGCTGCTGGCTGGCGCCGTTGTCGCGTTGGTCATGCTGCTGAGCTCCACGCTCACCGATATGATTGCGAAGAATGCAGCGGCCAAGGCGGCAGTCGTCGCTGATACCACTGAAAGCGCTTCGGAAGAGTCCGAGACTGATGACTTGGATGATGCGTCCCAGTTTGCCGAAACCGAGACCGTCGAAGCAGAACCTGCCGAGAACGGCGAGAATGATGGGAATGAACTCCGTGGCAATGCGCCGGTGCCAGCGGTGACGGATGCCGCCGCTCATGAGACGGAACCTGTTGCAGGCGATTCCGGTGCCGACGGCACCGAACGGAACCCCCGTTAGCACGCCAGTTAGCGATTTGTCCCTAGATTGCTAACCGTCAGTCAGCAGAAAGGCCCCTCTAATTACCCCCACACCTCCGATCATTGCAGCTGAATCATTGCAGTAATCGGAGGTGCGAGCCGGTAATTAGAGGGGCCTTCCCTGTTTAGCCGTTGTCCGTCCCGTATGGATGTCGCTGGACATCACCACAACATGATGGCCGCCCAAGCCATCACCAATCCGATGCCCAGGGCAAAACCGAAGAAAGCATCGAATCCGACCGATCGAATCTTCCAGGGGCTTCGCTCCCGTAGCGTCAGCCGTATGGCCGCACACACGATTGATGTGATGGAGATGACCAGTGTGGCCCCCAACAGATGGCCAAAAGCGGCCAGTATTGCGGAGACCACGACGAGGGCCGCCACCCCCCATTCGAAGGGTGGCTTTCCCTCATGGGCTTCAGACACATACGGATGTGACTCGGACCGCTGTCCGGGATCTTTGCGTGGTGTCGTCGTCATGCGCCGATATGGTCCGTCACGATCAGTGGAAGAAATGACGGGTACCGGTGAGATACATGGTGACTCCAGCCTTCTTCGCGGCTTCGATCACCTCTTCGTCACGGATGGAACCACCGGGCTGCACGATTGCCTTGACGCCGGCCTTGATGAGGATCTCGGCACCGTCCGCGAACGGGAAGAACGCATCGGAAGCCGCCACCGAACCGTTGGTACGATTCGCGCCATCCGCCAGCGTGTTGGCGCGTTCCACGGCGAGATTGCAGGAATCGACGCGGTTGACCTGGCCCATGCCGATACCGACGGTGGCCTGATCGTGAGCCACCAGAATGGCATTGGACTTGACGCAACGAATGGCACGCCATGCGAAAACCAGATCCTTGAGGGTCTCAGCGTCGGCAGGCTCGCCGGAAACCAGCTTCCAGGCGTCGGGATCGTCGCCCACGGCGTTGATGAGATCCGTGGACTGCACCAGCAGACCGCCGTCGATCTGACGGATCTGACGCTTGGCCTTCGGCGGCTCGGCAACCTTGAGGATACGCAGGTTCTTCTTCTTGGTCTGCAACAGCTCGAGGGCTTCGGGCTCGTAATCGGGCGCGACGATGACCTCGGTGAAGATCGGACGGACACTTTCCGCCATCTCCAGGGTCACGGTGGAATTGGCGGCGATCACGCCACCGTAGGCGCTCATCGGATCGCAGGCATGGGCCTTCTTGTGCGCCTCTGCCACGGTCTTGCCCAGAGCGAGACCGCAGGGATTGTTGTGCTTCACCACGGCGACGGCGATCTGCGGGGCAAAATCCCAGACGGCACGCCAGGCGGCGTCGGCATCCACGTAGTTGTTGTAGCTCATCGGCTTGCCGCCCAGCTGTTCGGCATGGGCAAAGCCGTTGCGGTTCAGCGGATCGAGGTACAGCGCGGCCTGCTGGTGGGGGTTCTCGCCGTAACGAAGCACGTGGGTGCGATCCCAGGTTTCGGTGAACGTGGCGGGGAACAGCTTCTCGTCGATCTGCGGTTCGACGTCATCCTCGCTCTTGACGAAGGAAGCCGGCTTCGGCCACTGCTTGGATGCCCATTCGATGATGGTGGCGTCATAGGCCGCAGTATGAGCAAAGGCCTTGGCCGCCAGATAGCGACGCTCCTCCAGAGTGAAGCCGGTTCCGTTCTCCACGCGTTCCGCGACGAGTGCGTAATCGTTGGGGTCCGTGACAATGGCCACGGTGGCGCTGTTCTTGGCCGCACCACGGACCATCGACGGGCCTCCGATATCGATCTTCTCGATGGTGTCCGCCTCATTGGCACCTGAGCGAACGGTGTCAGCGAAGGGATACAGGTTCACGACCACAAGATCGAACGGCTTGATGCCCAGCTCGGCGAGCTGGCTCACATGCTCGGGGTTGGTCATGTCGGCGAGAATGCCGGCATGAATGTGAGGATCAAGCGTCTTTACACGGCCATCGAGGCTTTCGGGGAATCCGGTGACCTTCTCGACGGGCGTGACGTTCACTCCGAGTTCCGCAAGCTTCTTGGCGGTGGAACCCGTGGATACGACCTCGGTGCCGGCGGCCACAAAGGCCTTGGCCAGCACTTCGATGCCGTCCTTATGGAACACGGACACCAATGCACGTTTGATGGGACGCGCGTTGTTTGACATTACCTGTCCTCCTTAATTGTCGGATTGACGGATTCCGCCGAGGAAACGGTGCGGAAAGTCCTGACCCCCACTGTAGAGGTAGCGGAGGATTGAGCAGTTGCATGGCCGTCGCTGGAGACGGTGCGGGATGTCCGGCCATCGTGATTTCCGCTGGCCGTGTTGCGATCGTTCATGTGTTCTGATGAATCGCCTGTGGAAGCGGACGGAACGGAGCCGTTGTCATGGTCCATTGCCGTTGACAAGGACTCGGAGTCTCCGGAATTGACGGTTCTGGCAGAACGCTTGTCATCGGGGGTGTTCTCATGTCGGTTGCGAGCGGTCGTGGACAGTCTCGTGAAGGCATATCGCGCCGCCGATATGATCAGACCGAACACCCACGCGGATAGGAACCCCAACGCGGTTGGACGGGCAAGCGCCTGCGTTGATGTGGCGATATCCACACCGACATGGGCCAGACGGTCATATCCGAGAGAGCCGTTTGCCATGGTGAAGATAACGGGAAGCAGTACACTGAGCAGCACACATGCCAGACAGAACGCGATTGCCGGAGGAACGAACAGGCGCATAGTCTGCCATGAAACGAATCCGTGCGAGTCGTCATTACGGGAATCACCGTTACTGGTCTCACGGGGATCTTGACCGCTATTTCGTTCCAGTACGTTGAATCGTTTCGCGGAGAATACCTGCCAGATGCCCAGAATCAACGACAATGCAAACGGGATGGCCATGAGTGTGATTCTCGCCCACGGAAGAGCGATCGCTTCCGGAAACAGTGCGAATACCGGTATCGTCGGGAGTGACTGCGCCTGACCGTTCCATAACGAGAACGTGGCGATGGAACCGATGGAGAATCCTCCTCCGGACACCCAGGACAGTGCCCAGACCATGAATGTCGGCAACCAGATCAGACTTGCGATCGTGGTCATGACCGCTGATCCCGTCGCCATGCCCATGTCATGGAACAGTCGGTGCATGGCCTGATGGTTGAGGGCGACCCATGTGATCACGGTAATGCCCGCCATCAGCATGAAGCAGGTGAAGAGAATGCCAGTCAGACGCAACGCCTCACGTAGCGCCATGAGTACGGGAGACGGGAGAACCGAGATGTTGTCCAACCTGATGCGCTTGACCAGATTGGTGCGGGGAATCAACGCCCATAGATATCCGATGGCGTATATGGCACCGGTCTTCAGCAGGATGACGGGCATGGAATCGATGAGGACCATCTGGACGGTCGCCGCCATCCATGCGTGCATAGCCACCCATAACGCCAAACCGGTAAGCAGCCCAGGCCATGAGCTTCCCAGCCGTGATGCCGCGGAACGGATCAGAACGATCAGCAGGATCGTCAATCCCCATGGAATCAGCGTGAGATGAATCGTTTCGAATTCAAGTCCGACGCCCTGAGACAGCAGTATCACCGATTCGGTGAAATTCATGGTGTAGTCGGTAACGCCCTGACCGCCTTCCTCCATGGAGATGATCAGCAGCATCAGGGCGTTGAAGCAGGCCAATGCTATGGCATATAGGGCAAGGGAGAGGGCGGATACGCCCAGTCCCCTGACGAAATCCTTGGGATTCAGCCTCATGCGATATTGTTGGCAGCCAGAATCTCGTGCATGATTTCAGCGGTCTGACCAGGAGTACGGCCAACACGGATGCCTACGGCTTCCAGTGCTTCCTTCTTCTCCTTCGCAGTGCCCTTGCCTCCGGAAACGATGGCACCGGCATGGCCCATCTGCTTGCCTTCCGGCGCGGTGAAACCGGCGATGTATGCCACCAGCGGTTTGGTCATGTGGTCCTTGGCCCATTCGGCGACTTCCTGTTCGGCGCTGCCGCCGATCTCGCCGATCATCACCACGGCCTTGGTGTTGGGATCGGCATTGAACTCCTGCACGGCTTCCAGAAGGGTGGTGCCTACGATCGGATCTCCACCGGCTCCCAGAGCGGCGGTGAAGCCGACATCGGAGAGTTCGCCCATGAGCTGATAGGTCAGGGTGCCTGACTTGGACACCAGACCGAGCGGTCCGCGCGGCACGATCCCATCCGGAATGATGCCGAGATTCACGCCATGCGGATCATCGCCGGTGCCGAAGGTGGCCAGACCAGGGCAGTTGGGCCCGATGATGCGCACGCCCTTTTCTCGGGCAAGAGCCACGAAATAAGCGGTGTCGGCGACGGGAATGCCCTCGGTGATGACTACGATCAGCTCGATGCCGGCCTCAACGGCTTCGACGACCGCTCCCTTGGCGAAACGCGGGGGAACGAACACCACACTGGCCTTGGCACCGGTGGTCTCTCGCGCTTCGGCGCATGTGCCGAACACCGGGATCTCGACCTGTTCTCCGTCCACGGTGAACGGCACCGTGGTTCCCGCCTTGCGCGGATTGACACCGCCGACGATGCGGGTTCCGGCGGTCAGCATACGGGCAGTATGCGTCATGCCCTGATGTCCGGTCATGCCCTGAACGATGACGGGGGCTCCATCTTCGATAAACAGTGTCATCGTGCATCTCCCTTGCTGTTCGCTGCGAGTTCGGCCGCCTTCGATGCGGCCTGTTCCATGGTCTTGGCCACGAGAATATGCGGATTGTTCGCCGTGGCGAGGATCCGCAGGCCCTCCGTGGCCTTGTTGCCGTCGAATCGCACCACGATCGGTCGGATGCTGTTGAGGGAGGAGATGGCTTCAAGAATGCCGTTGGCCACTTCCTCGCATGAGGTGATGCCGCCGTACACGTTGATGAATACGGATTGGACCTTCGGATCCTCCAGAACGATCTCAAGGCTCTCCGCCATGACTGCCGCGGAGGCTCCGCCGCCGATGTCGAGGAAGTTGGCGGGCTTGACCCCACTGCCCTGGCTTTCGCCTGCTCCTGCCACGGCGTCGAGCGAGCTCATGACAAGTCCCGCACCGTTGCCGATGATGCCGACCTGACCGTCGAGATGCACGTAGTGCAGTCCAAGCGCGCGCGCCTGATTCTCCAGAGGGTCGCCGGCGTTCGGATCCACAAAGCGCTTCCATCCGTCATGACGGAACGCTGCGTTGTCATCGAGGGAGATCTTGGCGTCCAAGGCGCACAGGGACTTCGAGGATTCGTCTTCGGGATCGCCGATCTTCGCCAGCGGGTTGATCTCCACCAGCGTGGCGTCCGTGTCGCGGAACGCCTTCCACATGTTCAGCAGGATCGCGGCGGCCTGATCCCCATCGGCATGGTAGAAGCCGATCTGTTCTGCCATGCGCTTTGCCGCGGCGAGATCGAAGTCCTCCAGCGGCTCGATATGCAGGCGCTTGACGGATTCGGGATGCGCCTTGGCGATTTCCTCGACCTCAGTGCCGCCGTTCGCGGTGGCGAGCACATCGTAGTCGCGCGAGGTGCGGTCCACGGAAATCGAGACATAGTATTCGTGGAGGATGTTCTTGGCTTCGGCGACCAGAACGCCGTTGACCTTATGTCCATGAATGGTCATGGGGAACAGCTGCTCCGACAGCAGAATGGCTTCCTCGAGGTTGTGGGCGATCTTGACTCCGCCGGCCTGGCCACGGTGGCCGATCTTCACCTGGGCTTTGATCACGCAGGGGAAGCCAATCGTTTTCGTCGCTTCGGCCACGTCGTGGGAGTTCTGCGCAAAGATCGCGCGGGGCGTGGGAATATCAGCCTCTTCGAGCAGCTCTCGCGCTTGGTATTCGTAAAGGTCCATGGGATGACCTCGTATTTCCTTTCGTCTCTGATGAGAGTAACCGGCTTGCCGAAACCGGAATCCCTGTGTTCCCGGAAAACGGTTTCGTCAGGCGGGCATGGTCAGCAGCGATGATCTCTTGTGCTGGCCGATGGAGGGCGGCGTGGGAATGCCGGCAAGCTCCATGACGAAACTGAAGCCGGCCACGGTGGCACCGTGCTCCTGAATCAGCTTCTCAGCCGCCTGCGCGGTACCGCCGGTGGCGATGAGATCGTCGACGATCAGCACGCGTTCACCGGGGCGAACGGCCTGATCCTCGATTTCGATCGCGGCAGTACCGTATTCGAGAGAATACTCCATGCGCTTGGTGGGCGGCGGCAGTTTGCCCGCTTTGCGGATAGCCACGAATCCCTTGCCCAGACGCAAAGCGAGTGGAACACCGATCAGGAAGCCGCGGGATTCGAGTCCGGCCACGACGTCGAATTCATCGGGAGCCACCGGGAGTGACTCGACCAGCGCGTCGATGAGGATGGACAGTCCCTTGGCGTCGGCAAGAACAGGCATGAAATCCCTGAAGTTGATGCCTTCCTTCGGGAAGCCGGGAATGGTGCGGATAAGGGAGAGCAGATATTCCGCGTTCTCCTCCCCCATGGCTGACAGCTGGTTGACGGTGATGTCGGATGTCATTGTCTTCACCTCTGACGAAATATATGGCCGGCCCCAAAGGGAGCCGGCCACGGTTTGCCATTATGCTGGCGGACCCGTCTTACTTGGCGGGCTCGTCCTTCTTGTCAGTGTCGTCCTTGTCGGATTCCTCGGACTTCACGGTTTCAGTGTCATTGTCCTGAGCGTCGGCGGGGTTGACATAGTCGGCGTCAGCGATCCCGTCGGAGTTCTTTGTGGCATCCGAATCGGCTTCTTCGGCCTTCTCCTTCTGCTCGCGTTCGTACTCCTCGTCGGATACGTAGTTCGGCACGACCGGAGGCTCGGTGACCGCCTGAATACGCCAGCGGCTCAGAGTGCCCTCGGAGTTGATGACGATCTGGTCGGCATCGAGATCGACCTCCTCAACAACGCCGATCAGACCGGAGTACGTGGCAACCGGATCGCCCTTCTTCAGGCTCGTGCGGAAGTTCTGCACTTCACCCTGCTTCTTCTTGGACTGGCGGGACTGGTACCACATCATGCCGGCGATGACGACGATGATGGCGATGAGCATCATGGTGTTTGAATTACCACCCATAATGTTTTGATCTCCTTTGCAGGCTAGTCGTGATGCTCCCGAACGCTTGAAAACCTTCGGGAACCAACCCATTTAGGCTAAAACAGCACGTTGACATCATCCGGCGGGGTGATTCCCAGATGCTCCCATGCCCGCGAGGTGGCCACGCGGCCCTTGGGGGTACGCACCAGGAAGCCCTCTCGGACGAGATACGGTTCGCAGACGGTTTCCACGGTTTCCGATTCCTCACCCACCATGGCCGCAAGATTGTTCAGTCCCACGGGTCCTCCGTTGAAGCTGCCGCAGATGGCCTTGAGCACGGCGATGTCCAGACGGTCCAAGCCCTCCACATCGATCTGATACAGATCCAGGGCGTCGCGAACGGCTGACGCATCCACATGGTCAAGATCGTGGACGACGGCCCAGTCCCGGACACGTCGCAATAGACGGTTGGCGATTCGCGGCGTTCCGCGGGATCGGCGGGCCAGCTGCTCGGCCGCGTCCTCGTCGATGCTGACGCCCAGCACGGTCGCCGAGCGCAGGATCAGCTTACGCATCTCATCACGCGGGTAGAAGTCGAGATGTGCGGTGAAACCGAAACGGGCCCGCAATGGCGACGGTAGCATGCCTTCGCGGGTGGTGGCTCCCACCACGGTGAATCTCGGCAGGGTCAGCGGAATGGACGATGCGCCGGGTCCCTTGCCCACCACGACGTCCACACGAAAGTCCTCCATGGCGATGTACAGCAGCTCCTCGGCGGCCCGCGGCAGACGATGGATCTCGTCGATGAACAACACTTCACCCTCCTCCAGGGAGGACAGGATGGATGCGAGATCGCCGGCGTGCTGGATGGCCGGTCCGGAGGTGATGCGGATGGGTGAGCCAAGTTCGTTGGCCACGATCATGGCCAACGTGGTCTTGCCTAGGCCGGGAGGGCCGGCAAGCAGAATATGGTCCGGGGCCACGCCTCGCTTCATGGCCGCGTTGAGGAACAGTTTCATCTGGGCCTTGAGTCGGGGTTGTCCGATGAACTCGTCGAGTCCGGAAGGCCGAAGCTCCTCGTCGCTGACCTGATCGGCACCCATCGGCGTGGCCGAGACCATGCGCAGGGATTCCTCCCGGGCACCGGCGTTGACCTGCATATCATCGTCGTTCGTCATGACGTCTGATCACCTTCCCCTGTCCATGGATGCCAATGTGGTCTTGAGCAGCTGCGGCACGTCCTGTGACGTGACAGGCCCCTCGTGATGCTCGCTTTGCAGCACCTGACGGACGGCCTGTACCGCGTCGCGTTGCTGCCAGCCCAGAGAGACCAGGGCTTCCACGACCTGCTCGGTGCCTGAATCCTTTGGTTCCTCCACAGTCTGAGTCCCGTTTTCGAGCTCGCTGAGATTGATCGAGCCTTTCAGCTCGAGAATGATTTTCTGCGCCCCCTTCTTTCCAAGGCCGGGGGCTTTGGAAAGGGCGGCGGCATCACCGTTGGCGACGGCGCTCATCAGCTGTGTCGGTCCAAGCGTGGATACCAGGGACAATGCGACCTTAGGACCTACGCCGCTGACCTTCTGCAGACTGAGGAACAGATCCTTGGCCGTCTTCGACAGAAAGCCATATAGGGCGATGGCGTCCTGTGAGACGGCAAGACGGGTGAAGACGGTTGTCTTCTGTCCGATGTGCATGGCGGCCAGATCACTGCCCGGCATACGGACCTCGTAGCCCACTCCCCCCACTTCGATGATTGCCGCGTCTTTGGTGACCGCTGCAATCGTGCCATTCAGGCTTGCGATCATCGACTACCTCATTTCCCCGACGAACTATTTCGAACATCTGTTCGGTATTGTAGCGGATCAGACGGTCATATGCCCACTTCCGCATGCCGGGATTACGGCTGTACGGAAGTTACATGCCTCGATGCAGCATTTTGCCACGATTCGCCTTGCGCGTCGCTTCGGCCCATTGCCGTTGGGCCGGGGTGAGATGCTGTTCCCGTTCACCGCCCTGCAGGGCTCCCGATGGACGCAACGCATGACAGATGGCCAGTGCGAGAGCATCTGCGGCATCTGCCGGCGTTGGCATGGTATTGAGATTGAGAATACGCGTGACCATACGTTCGACCTGGATCTTCTGCGCCTGACCGTTTCCGGTGATGGCCAGCTTCGCCTCGGTCGGAGTATGCAATGCCACGGGTATGCCGCGTTGCGCTGCGGCGAGCATGGCCACGCCGGCGGCCTGGGCGGTGCCGAGCACGGTGTTGCGATTGGCCTGGGCGAACACGCGCTCGATCGACACCGCATCAGGGATGAACTCATCGAGCTTGGCGCACAAACCCTTGTATATCTTGAGCAGGCGCAGGTCCTGCGATTCGTGCGGATCGGAGCGGACGACATCGACGTGAATAAAGGAAAGCCGGCGGTAAGCGCCGGCTTCCACAACGCCGACTCCGCACCTGGTGAGTCCGGGGTCGACTCCAAGAATGATCATGCAATGAACTCCTTGGCTGTTCGCTGAAACGGAGGACTACTCCTCGTCCAGCTGGGCCATGATCTCGTCGGTGGCCTTCCACGTGCTGTAGATGTTCTGCACGTCGTCGAGGTCGTCGAGAGCGTCGATCAGCTTGGAGACCTTGCGAGCACCGTCGAGATCGAGTTCGATCTCGTTCTGGGCGACCATGGCGAGTTCGGCGGAGTCGTAATCGATACCGGCGTCCTGCAGGGCCTTGCGGACGGTGATCAGATCGCTCGGGCCGGTGGTGACGGTGAATACGTCGCCATCATCGGTCACGTCCTCGGCACCGGCCTCGGCTGCGATCTCGAACAGGTTGTCGAAGTCCACGCCCTCGGAGGGAACCTCGATGACGCCCTTGCGCTCGAAGTTGAAGCTCACGGAGCCATTCTCAGCCAGAGAGCCGCCGTTCTTGGACAGGGTGGAACGCACGTCGGCGGCCGCACGGTTGCGGTTGTCGGTCAGGCATTCGATGATCAGGCCAACGCCACCGGGAGCGTAGCCTTCGTAGACGATGTCCTCGTAGTTGGCGCCGCCGGCTTCCTCACCGGAGCCACGCTTGACGGCACGCTTGATGTTGTCGGCAGGCATGGAGTTCTTCTTGGCCTTGACGATGGCATCGTACAGAGCCGGGTTGCCGTTCGGGTCACCGCCGCCCTGACGGGCCGCGATCTCGATGTTCTTGATGAGCTTGGCGAAGAGCTTGCCACGCTTGGCGTCGATTGCCGCCTTCTTGTGCTTCGTAGTCGCCCACTTGGAATGTCCTGACATGACTCTCCTAAGGATTATGGATGGTTAAACAGTGCGATTTTATGGTGGTATATCGACAATACCGGTCCGCAGGACAGGCACCCATCCTGCGGACCAGTATTGTCAGACGCCGGAGCGGACCGGCGGGAACCTGACGGAATCAGGCTTCAGTAGCGGCGGTGAAGTCGTCGGCGGAATTGACCTGCACGCGCTTGGCGATCACCTTGAGGATCGACTCCTTGGCCTGATCCACCGGCACGCCATTGAGCTGGCTGCCGTCACGGAAACGGAAGCTCACGGCGTTCTTGTTCATGTCGTCCTCGCCCACGATGAGCGTGAACGGCACCTTGGACTTGGACGCGTTGCGGATCTTCTTGCCGAAACGATCGTCGGAGGAGTCGATCTCGCAGCGCACCATGTTGTCCTCCAGCTCGTGGATGAACTTCTCCAGATGCGGGGCGAACTCGTCGGCCACCGGGATGCCGGTCACCTGCACGGGGGCGAGCCATGCCGGGAACGCGCCGGCATAGTGCTCGAGCAGGATGGCGAAGAAGCGCTCGATGGAGCCGAACAGTGCGCGGTGGATCATCACCGGGCGCTGGTGCGTGCCGTCCTTCGCGATGTATTCGAGCTTGAAGCGCTCGGGCAGGTTGAAGTCCAGCTGGATCGTGGAGACCTGCCAGGTGCGGCCGATGGCGTCACGTGCCTGCACGGAGATCTTCGGGCCGTAGAAGGCGGCGCCGCCCGGATCGGCCACGAGTTCGAGACCGGACTCCTTGGCGACCTCGGCCAGCGTGCTGGTGGCCTCCTCCCAGATCTCATCCGAGCCGACGAACTTGTGCTCGTCCTTGGTGGACAGCTCCAGATAGAAGTCGTTGAGACCGAAGTCCTTGAGCAGACCGAGCACGAAGTTCAGCAGGCTCTTGAGCTCGTCCTTCATCTGCTCGCGGGTGCAGTAGATGTGGGAGTCGTCCTGCGTCAGACCGCGCACTCGGGTCAGGCCGTGCACCTCACCGGACTTCTCGTAACGGTAGACCGTGCCGAACTCGAACAGGCGCAGCGGCAGCTCCTTGTAGCTGCGCTGGCGGGACTTGAAGATCAGGTTGTGCATCGGGCAGTTCATCGGCTTGAGGTAGTAGTCGAAGCCCTGCTTGGTGATGTTGCCGTTCTCGTCGCGCTCCTCGTCGAGGCGCATCGGCGGGTACATGCCGTCCTTGTACCACTGCAGGTGGCCGGAGGTCTCGTACAGGCCGCCCTTGGTGATGTGCGGGGTCTGCACGAAGCTGTAGTGGTGCTTACGGTGCTGCTCGCGCGAGTAGTCCTCCATGGCGTTGATGATCGCGGCGCCCTTGGGATGGAACACGGCCAGACCCGGTCCGATCTCATCGGGGAAGGAGAACAGATCCATTTCCTGACCGAGCTTGCGGTGATCGCGCTTGGCGGCCTCCTCCAGCTTGGTCTGGTATTCCTTCAGATCCTCCTTGGTGAAGAACGCCACGCCGTAGATGCGCTGCAGCATCGGGTTCTTCTCGCTGCCACGCCAGTAGGCGGCCGCGCTACGCTCCAGCTTGAACGCCTTGATGAAACGGGTGTTGGGCAGGTGGGGTCCACGGCACAGGTCCTTCCAGACCACATTGCCGTCATGATCCACGTTGTCGTAGAAGCTCAGCTCGGATTCGCTCACCTCGGTGGCGGCCTCCGGGTCAAGATGCGCTTCCTTGTCCTTGATCAGCTCGATCTTGTACGGCTGGTCCTTCTCCTCTTCGAGGGCCTCCTCCTCGGTGACGGCGCGACGGCGGAAGGTCTGGCCGGACTTGATGATGCGCTGCATGCGCTTTTCGATGTCCTTGAGATCCGCCGGGGTGAACGGTTCGTCCACATCGAAGTCGTAGTAGAAGCCGTTCTTGATCACCGGGCCGATGCCGAGCTTGGCTTCTGGGCGGATCTGCTGCACGGCCTGGGCCATCACGTGGGTGGCGGAGTGGCGCATGATCGCCAGACCGTCCTCGCTGTCCAGAGCGACGGGTTCGACCTTGTCGCCGTCATGCAGCGGCGTGTACAGATCGCGCAGTTCGCCGTTCAGACGCACGGCGATGATGTTCTTGTCGTCGGCGAACAGTTCGACGCCGGTGGTGGTTGCTTCCACCTCCTTCGCCTCGTCGTCGACCGTGATGGAGATGGTAGCTTGCGCCATGGTATGTCCTTTGCTATCGGGGGTCCGCGTTACTAATGTGCAGGCCTGGACTGAACTTGACGATGCAACTGTATGTGTCGTCGGCGACAATCGCCACGCGCCGTGTGAGCGCGCGCAGACGTTGGGAATCCATTCAAAGCTGCCTATGAATGTATGCGGCCATATTGCCTCGTGACAACACCACGCACCCTAGTGTGAGCAACGTCACACACGTCATCGTTGATGCGCTGGCGAACATGATCGTCTCCCCCGGTGACGGCAAACCGCGGTGCGTCCAGAGAACCATCAATATCGCCCATGCCAGGCCGATGCCATACCCCAGCAGCGCGACCGCCATGCTCGAGAGCACGAAAATCAGTGCGGTGGGATTCCTGCCGGCCCCCACGCTGCGATACAACGCGAACTCATGCCTGCGGAACACCATCGGCAGAAACAGCAGCAGGAACGTCACCACGCCACCCGCGACCCACAGTAGCCGCGTGGAACGTCCCATATACCGATCCAGCAGCCGGTCCCCATCGACCTGCGCCATCGATGTGACCGATATGGTCGTAGCCTGTCCATCCAACGCCGATGTCAGCCAGCCGACCGCATGCTCGTCATCGGACATCGCCCCGGGAACGAACTCCACATAGCAGTCAGTGAGATTGCCCTGCGGTGCCGCATACGCCCACAATCGTGGAGTGTCGGCGAACCCGCGATCGGCATCCACCACGTGAGCCACGCCGGTCTGCACGGCACCGTCATCAAGCCTCACCTGCACGTTGTCCCCATCGGTGATGCCGATCCCTGTGGCGGTTTGTCGATCGATGAAGAAGCCATCATCGTAATCGGACGCATTGTTCACCGACAGGATACGGGTGATGTCGCCGACCACGGGAACGTACGAGAAACGCTGTCCCGGAGCCTTGATGATCATCGCCGCATGGGAACCGAAAAACCCGGCTGAGGCGCGAACCGATGGATTCGTGTTCAACGACGCGCACAACGCGGCGCTGATCCGGCCAGTACCATCGTCCCCTGCAGCATGCGCATGATATACATTCAGCCCGGCCACCACCGCCTCATCATACTCGGACAAGATCTCGGATCGGGACGTCGCGTCCAGCAGTGTGCACGCTCCCGTGGCCACGGCTATCGTCACCACCAGCAGCAGAGTCATCAGCCGTTGCGATGCCAACGTACGCCCCGTCTGACGCAACACTACACGGAACGACCACTCAACATCATGTTGTTCTGTAATACTTTTGCCCGCCTGACTTCGACCGTGCCTCCGACGCTCTCCGCCTCTCCCGCTACGCATCGCGCATCCTCTCGCCGAAGCCATGCGACGTGCCGTCATCGCCCTTGACGGAATGCACGCTACCGTCTTCCAGACGTACGATGCGCTCGCAGTATGAGGCGACATAATCGTCATGCGTCACGATCACCATCGTCGTGCCGAAATCACGTGTCTTGGCGATCGCGTTCATCACCAACGTGGTGGTCGTATGATCCAACTGTCCCGTCGACTCGTCAGCCAGCACCACGGGTGGATGGCATGCGAGAGCGCGGGCGATTTGCACACGTTGCTACTGACCACCCGACAACGTGTTGACCTGTTGATCAGTGCGGCCGTCCAAAACAACGGACGATTGTCTCTTTCCTATTGTTTTCATTGTCGTTTGCCCGTATTCGAAGGTCACCGTCTCATCGTTGCTCCACCAGTTTTCCCTGAGCGATCAGATCCTTGCGCTCCTGTTCCGTAAGCTGATCCATCGGCTTGGCCTCCTTGCCGAATGATCTGGGTGTTGCGGTCTGATACATCATGCAATTGCCGAGTGCTTCCTGCTTATCCGCTGGAAGCACGTTCATATGCGAGTCAATGGTATTCTGCATCTTTTCCTCGCTTGTATCTGGATCGTATGCCGCATCGAATTCATTCCTGAGGGACGGCATCACCTCAATGGCGCAGACGATACTGTCTTCATACTGCTTGGCAAACAGGGCGCATATGGAATGCAGGAGATACAACACGCATGTGATCAGAAACAATCAGATAACAAAAAACCGCTCCGGAGAGCGGTGATCTGGAGCGGACAACGGGACTCGAACCCGCGGTCTCGACCTTGGCAAGGTCGCGCTTTACCAACTAAGCTATGTCCGCAAAAGTGACCGAATGGCCATTCGTGGGCGATACAAGATTCGAACTTGTGACCCCTTCCGTGTCAGGGAAGTGCGCTACCTCTGCGCCAACCGCCCGGTTGTGTCGGAACCAGTCGATCGCTCGACCGATTCGAGAGCGGACAACGGGACTCGAACCCGCGGTCTCGACCTTGGCAAGGTCGCGCTTTACCAACTAAGCTATGTCCGCATAGAGTACTGTTGCCAGTACCGGTGGGTGATGTAGGAATCGAACCTACGACCCCTTCCGTGTGAAGGAAGTGCGCTAGCCGCTGCGCCAATCACCCAAACTGAACCTCTTCAATTAGTCAAATCGGCTAGGCCGATCTGGTGGGCGATACAAGATTCGAACTTGTGACCCCTTCCGTGTCAGGGAAGTGCGCTACCTCTGCGCCAACCGCCCGGTTGTGTTCATTCGGAAGAGTGTTTCTTCCTCATGAGAGGTGGGTACGAGAGTCGAACTCGTCTATACGGCTTTGCAGGCCGCTGCCTAACCGCTTGGCTAACCCACCACATGCGGTCCAACTGTGGGACTCGAGCGGACAACGGGACTCGAACCCGCGGTCTCGACCTTGGCAAGGTCGCGCTTTACCAACTAAGCTATGTCCGCATGTGTTTTCAACCCCGACCTGACTGGCCGGTGCCGTAAGCACGAGTAATTAATATAGCGATCACCTGAAGATCATGCAAACTCGGCGTGTCGCCAATCTGTATAGGTCGTGAGTTCGGGTGTCTCCCCCGTTCTCGCTGGGCATACTCAACCGTTGAAAACACAAGGCTGCGATAGGGTGGAGATATGAGTGAGAGTATGAGCAAACGACGGTTTATGATCGCCGCGTTCGGAGGATGGAACGATGCCTGTCAGGCAGCCACCGATACGGTGCGCCATTTGCTGGACGTCTACGAATCCAGGGAGATCGGGCACATCTGCTGCGATTCCTATTACGATTACCAGTCCTCCCGGCCGATGATGTGCAATGTGCAAGGACGCAAACGCATCGTCTGGCCGGAAACCACGTTCTATGAGGTCACCATCGACGAACACACCACCGTATACGTCGAGATGGGTCCCGAACCGAATTTCCACTGGTCCGATTACTGCCAGCGGTCGCTGCGGTTCGCCGACGAGTGCGAAGTGACCGACATCATCACGCTCGGGGCCATGTTCGCCGACTGCGCGCATACACGAGCCCTGCCTGTCAGCCATTCCGACGGCGACGATG
The DNA here is from genome assembly GCF_006408715.1 of Bifidobacterium sp. UTCIF-39. Classification (NCBI taxonomy): domain Bacteria; kingdom Bacillati; phylum Actinomycetota; class Actinomycetes; order Bifidobacteriales; family Bifidobacteriaceae; genus Bifidobacterium; species Bifidobacterium sp. UTCIF-39. Next base: position 87,738 of record NZ_JEOG01000008.1, read on the forward strand.
ACGACCCCGAGAACGACTCCTACTGCGGTCCCGTGGGCATTCCCACCGTACTGAACTATGCGGCCGCTGAAGACGGCTTCGAAGCCCGTTCCCTATGGGTTTCCATTCCCCAGTATCTCGGCGGCGACGACTGCCCGGCAGGCACCATGCGTCTGCTGGAGGAACTTGGCTCGATCATCGGCGTGGGATTCGATGAAACCGACCTTGCCGACCGTGCCGAAAAATGGCGTCGAAAGGCCGATATGCTCATCCGCTGTAACGATGACCTGAGCGATTACGTGCATCATCTCGAACGCATGATGGACGAGAGCGGCGAACGGGATGTTCCCACTCCCCACGCCAAGCAGCTCGTCGAGGAGACCGAGGAGTTCCTTCGCTCGTTTGACCATCCTGCGGCACCGGAGGAATGATCGACACGTGGCACAGTCGAAGTCTGTCCGCGCAATAGAACGAAAGGCAATATAGGGTGATCGGTTCCAGACGAACCGATCACCCTATATTGCTTTATACGATTTGCTTTGCGTTATCGCTTTGCTTTGCGTTATCGCTACTGGCGCTGCTGACCCGTAACGAACCGAGGTCAGGCCGCGGCGGCGACGGACGGATCAATCGCCGGCAGCACGCCGGTGATGAGCAGGATCGCCACCACGACGGCAAGACCGATACGGTAGATGGCGAACGCTTTGTACGAGAACGTGGACACGAACTTCAGGAAGCCGATGATCACGATATAGCCGACGAAGAACGACACGAACGTGGCCGCAATGGTCGGACCCCAACCCGGGAACGCGCCGATGGCCGCACACGCTTCGGCGGCAGCCTGGCCGCCTGCGGAGCAGGCGCTTACATCCTTCACCGCGGACACGGTCTCGAGAATACCTGCACCGAACACGGCGGGAATGGCCATCAGGAACGCCACGCGCACGGCGGCCTCACGGGTGTACCCCAACGCGCGACCGAAGGTGATGGTGCCTCCCGAACGGGATACGCCGGGAATCAGGGCGAGCATCTGACCGATACCAAAGATGATGGCATCCTTGACCGTCATACGCTCCATGGTCTTGATCTGCTTGGAACGCGCATCAAACACCCACAGCAGCACACCAAAGACGATAAGCACCGTCACCGTGATCCACAGGTTACGGAACGTAGTCTCGATCACATCCTTGAGCAGCAAGCCGGCAATAAGAATCGGCATGGTACCGATGATGATGTACCAGCCCATCTTGGTGTCCTCGTTATGGGCGCCAAGACGACTCTTCCAGTCCTTGCCCTCCTTGCCGAACAGAGAGCCGAACCAGGCGCCAAGAATACGGATGATGTCACGGCGGAAATACAGCAGAACGGCCAGCTCGGTACCGATCTGAATAATGGCGGTGAACGCAGCGCCCGGATCCGAACCGATCATCAGATCGCCGACGATACGAATATGTGCACTGGAAGATACAGGCAGATACTCGGTCAACGCCTGTACCAGACCGAGGACGATGGCTTGGAAGAAATTCATATACCCCTCGTTGTCCCTTACGTCTTTTCGATTGGTTTATCTACGATACGTTGCAACACAATAGCCGCACCCCTCTAAGAAACGATGAAGAAAGGGGTGTCCGCTCACGGAATGGACACGAGCCGGTCGCGTGTCTATATGGGTAGGCGACCGGGGTGGCGGCCGCACGATCGCGGCCCTAATATGGGCGGTGTTTTCAGCAAGGAGGAATGTGATGTCCAAGTATCGCAAGAGCCGCGTCATGGCCCCGGAAGGATTCTTCGAATGCGAAGGACGAGGCCTGCAATGGCTCGGAGAGGCGCAAAGCAAAGGCGGCCCCCGCGTGGTGGACGTATACGAATGGGGCAAGGACCACCTCGACATCGAACGCGTGACCGCCGCCTCCCCCACCGCCGACGCGGCATACGCATTCGGCGCTGCGCTCGCCCGCATGCACGATACCGGCGCCCCCTACTTCGGCTCAGCTCCCGACGGATATAAGGGAACCTGCTACTTCGGCCCACTACAGGACCCCGTCCCCATGGACACCGGAGAATGGGACGACCCCGCCACCTACTTCGCCGAAGGACGACTGTTGCCGATGGTTCGCATGGGCATTGAACGCCGCGAACTCGACCAGTACGACTATGAAATGGCCCAGGAAGTGGTGGACGCACTACCAGAACTGCTGGGCGGAGCAGCCAAGGACAAACCCGCACGCATCCACGGCGATCTCTGGAGCGGCAACGTCATGTGGACCAAAAACAGCGACGGCCATACCGAAGCGGTACTGATCGACCCGGCCGCACACGGAGGCCATCGCGAAGAAGACCTGGCGATGTTGCACCTATTCGGCATGTCATACCTCGGCCAGATCATGGACGGCTACCAGTCGGTGCACCCGCTCAAAGCCGGATACGAACAACGCACCACACTCTGGCAGCTCTACCCCATTGCAGGCCACTGCGTGTTCTTCGGCGGCGGATACGTCAGCGAATTCCGTTCGATGTGCCGTTCACTACTTCGCTAAACCACCGATCCGCAGAGCAGCAGAACGGAAACACAGCGACAAACAACAACGGGCCCCGATCCAATGACGACATATGAGTCACAGACAGCGACTCAGAACATGTCCCGGAAAGAGGCCCGTTCACTACCGCGCACATCAGCCCGCCAATGGCACACAATCCAATGGGAACCAATCACGCGGTCACAGAAACACCAATATCAGCTCAACGCATCCCTGAGCTTGGAGAAGAACCCGCCCTTCTTACCAGAACCACCTGCCGGACGAGGCTTCGACTGCTGGGTGACATGCTGAGCGTCACCATCATGCGACTCAGCGAACTCCTCCATCAGCTTGCGCTCCTTATCGCTCAGCTTGGTGGGAATCAGCACCATGATGTGAGCGATGATATCGCCGCGCTCGCCCTTGGAACGCAGACGAGTCACACCCAGTCCATCCAACGTGACGACATCCTCCTGCTGACTGCCTGCCGGGATCTCAATGGTCCGAGGTCCGTCGAAGGTATCGATCTCAAGGCTGTGGCCAAGCACGGCCCAGCTCATCGGCACTTCGATCCAGCAATGGAGATCATCGCCGTCACGCACAAACGTCTTATCCGGGGCGATGCGCACGTCGATATACAGATCGCCAGCAGCACCTCCGCACTCGCCCACCTCGCCCTGCGAGGCCAGACGGAGACGAGTGTCATCGGAAATGCCGGCGGGAACAGACACACCAACGTTACGCTTGGAACGGATACGACCATGTCCCATACACGACGGACACGGATTCTGGATAATCGTGCCATGGCCCTCACAGCGCTCGCAAGGAGCCGATGTCATCATCTGCCCCAGCATGGTGCGCACCACCTTCTGCGCGAAACCGCGACCCTGGCAATCAGGACAGGTGACCGGCTGCTCACCCTTGACAGTGCCGCTTCCCTGACAATCAGGGCACAACGACATCGTGCGGATATCCACGTGGGCAGTGCCGCCGAACACGGCCGTCTTCAGATCGATGGTCACGTTGGCCAGGGAGTCCCGTCCGGGCTGCGTTCGCGGAACCGGTCCCTGCGAACCCCCACCGAAGCTCTGCCCGAAGAACTGACCGAAGATGTCGCCCATGTCGAATCCGGCTGCTCCTCCGAAACCGCCGGCGTTCGGATTGTTCGGATCGACGCCCTGATCGTACATTCGGCGCTTGTCCGGGTCGGAGAGCACCTCGTATGCGGAGTTGACCTCTTTGAACTTATCCTCGAATTCGGGGCCCGCGATGTCGGGATGGTACTTGCGGCTCATCTTGCGATAGGCCTTCTTGATTTCATCCTCGCTGGCGTTGCGATCCACGCCCAGCACTTCGTAATAATCGGCCACTTCCTGATCTTTCCTGTCGTCGGTTGTGATTGTCGTTTATGGTTTCGCTGTCGAATATTGTGCCACAAGGTGTGGCGGAGCATTAGTCGGTATCGTCGTCCGAGTCGGTCTTCCCCTCCTCGTTCCTCATGAATTCGGTCAGGTACTTTGCTACAGCCCGGACTGCGGGGATCGTGCTCGCGTAGTCCATATGCGTGGGGCCGATCGAACCGACGAACGCCACTGGTTCGACCGATGAGCCATTCGTCGAACCGTCTTCGGCATCGGTCGTGCCGGCGGTGGATTGCCCGTATCCGGATGTGATCACCGAGGCGTGCATAAGTCCTGGCGTGTGGGTCTCAGATCCGATGGCTATACCTACGCCGTGGAGTTGCGAGACCTCGGTCAGTGCTGTCATCAGTCGCATCAGAACGGCCTGTTCCTCAAGTGCGTCGAACAGGGAGGCCAATGACGCCATGTCGGAGGCTGATTGGTGGGCAAGTTGCGAGGTACCCGCCATATACAGATTGCTGGCCTGTTCCTGCGTGGCAAGCTCATCGAGCACTCGTGCGGTGGCTTCCAGAAAGGCGCGTATGGATGGATCGGGATCGTCCTGAGCGAAGAGCCGGACGTCGTCACCGGCGCGTCGCAGGGATTCGCCCTGGCATACGGTGTTGATACGGGAGACAAGCTGATTGAGTACGTCGTCCGAAGGCCGCCCGGCGGAGACGATCGTACGCTGCTCTACCCGTCCGGTATCGGTGATGACGACGACAAGCACGGTGACCGTGGATACGGGAACCATTTCGATGTGGCGCAATGCCGATCGCGCCAGTGACGGGCTTGCGACCACGGCGACCTGACCGGTGATCTGCGCGAGAAGGCGCGCCGAACGTCGGAGCGTGTCGTCAAGATTCACCGATCCGGAGAGGAACGTGCGTATGCCGCGCTTCTGTGCCTTGGACAGCGGCACGACGGTGGCGAGCTTGTCGACGAAGTACCGGTATCCCTTTTCAGTGGGGATCCTTCCTGCCGATGTGTGAGGCTGCACCAGATATCCCTCGTCCTCCAGCGCGGCCATATCATTGCGCACGGTGGCCGAGCTGACACCCAGTTTGTGTCCGCGTGTCAAGGCCGCCGAACCTACCGGTTCCTGTGTGCGAATATAGTCCTCTATCACGGCACGGAGAACCAACATGCGTCGTTCGTTGGCCATGGAACCTCCTTTGAAAATCGCCGTACTGTACCTTTTTAGCACTCGATGATGGCGACTGCTAGCTGATGGCGAAAAGCGAACTTTTGCACGGTCTTAATCAAACAAAAAAGAACATGCATGAACATTTAATTCACAACTCACGTGGGGAAATGCTGGAGGAAGTCTCCATACTGGGTTAGCATAAAAGGGCAAATGAAGCCAATGCGCACGTTCTACTCGTCCGTGCATGCACGGCGCCCAGAACGGGCACGCTGGTTCCATCCGATTGGAAGGAAAGTTGATCCATGACCGAATTCAAGGAGACCGAACTGGACGAGCGCGCCATCAAGATGGCCAAGGTCCTTTCGGCTGATGCGGTCGAGAACGCCGGAAGCGGCCACCCCGGTTCCCCCGTCTCGCTGGCACCTATCGCCTACACCCTTTACCAGCACTTCATCAAGCATGATCCGAACGATCCCAAGTGGGAGGGTCGCGATCGCTTCATCCTTTCCGGTGGACACGCCTCGCTCACCCAGTACGTCCAGCTCTACTTCTCCGGCTACGGACTGACGCTGGATGATCTCAAGCACTTCCGTGGCGGTGCCGACACCCGCACCCCGGGCCACCCCGAGTACGGCCTGACTCCGGGCATCGAAATGACCACCGGCCCGCTGGGTCAGGGTCTGGCCTCCGCCATCGGTTTCGCCTACGGCCAGCGCTTCCAGCGTGGTCTGCTCGACCCCGAAGCCCCCGCCGGCGAATCCCCGTTCGACCACAAGATCTGGGTCATCTGCGGTGAAGGCGACATCGAGGAGGGCATCTCCGGCGAGGCTGCCTCCCTGGCCGCCAACCAGCAGCTCGGCGACATCACCGTGATCTTCGATGCCAACCGCATCCAGATCGAAGGCGACACCAACCTGGTGCTTGCCGAGGATGTGCTCAAGCGTTACCAGGCCTACGGCTGGTACACCGACGAGTTCAGCTTCATTCAGCCCGATGGCTCCTACAAGGAGGACGTCGAGGGTCTTGCCGATGTCATCGCCAAGGCTCAGGCCGCCGCTCCGAACCAGCCGAAGATCATCAAGGTCGACACCCTGATCGCATGGCCGACCCCGGGCAAGACCAACGATCCGTCCTCCCACGGCTCCAAGCTGGGTGCCGAGGCCGTTGCCGGCCTCAAGGAACTGCTCGGCTACGATCCCGAGAAGAGCTTCCAGGTGGACGAAGAGGCCCTGGCTCACGCCCGCAAGGTTGCTGAGCGCGGTCTGGCCGCCCACGCCGAGTGGGACAAGAAGTACGACGAGTGGCGCAAGGCCAACCCGGACAAGGCCGCCCTGTTCGACCGCATCAAGGCCGGCGAGCTGCCCGAGGGCTTCGACAAGGCCATCGACGATCTCGAGGCCACCTTCGAGGTCGGTAAGAAGGTCGCCACCCGTGGTGCCTCCGGCTCCGTGCTGAACGCCATGGCCGCCGTCATGCCGGAACTCTGGGGCGGCTCCGCCGACCTCGGTGGCTCCAACAAGACCGACCTCAAGGGTGCCGCCACCTTCGCTCCTGAAGAGTGCGCCACCAAGCAGTGGCCGGTGTGCAACCCGTACGGCCGTCAGCTGCACTTCGGCGTGCGCGAGTTCTCCATGGGTGCCATCACCAACGGCATCCTGCTGGGCTCCTACACCCGTCCGTTCGGCGGCACGTTCTTCATGTTCTCCGATTACGAGCGTCCGGCCGTGCGCCTTGCCGCTCTGATGGAGATCCCGAACCTGTACGTGTGGACCCACGATTCCGTCGCCGTCGGCGAGGATGGCCCGACCCACCAGCCGATCGAGCATCTGGCCGCATTCCGTGCTATCCCGCAGCTCGAGGTCGTTCGTCCGGCCGACGCCTACGAGACCGCCGAAGCCTACCGTGCCTTCTTCGAGAAGAAGAACACGCTGCCGACAGCCATGGTCCTGACCCGTCAGGGTGTCCCGGTGCTCGCCGAGACCGCTGCCAAGGCCAAGGAAGGCGTGAAGAAGGGCGCCTACGTGCTCGTCGATACCGAGGGCACTCCGGACGTCATCCTCATGGCCACCGGTTCCGAGGTCCAGTGGGCTGTCGAAGCCGCCAAGACCCTGGCCGGCGAAGGCGTGAAGGCCCGCGTGGTCTCCGCTCCGTCGCTCGAGTGGTTCGAGGAGCAGGACGCCGAGTACAAGGAAGCCGTGCTTCCGGCTGCCGTGAAGGCCCGCGTGTCCGTCGAGGCCGGCGTTGCCATGCCGTGGTACAAGTACCTCGGTTCCTACGGCAAGGCCGTGTCCATCGAGCAGTTCGGCCTGCAGGGTGACGGCGCTCAGAACATGATCGACCTCGGCATCACCGCCGAGCACGTGGTCGAGGCCGCCAAGGCTTCCATCGCCGAGGCCAACGCCTGATCGATCTCCGGTAACCCGGTACAAGTTTTTTCGGCTCCCCTCTTTTCCGATCACGGGGAGCCGGAATGAAAGAAACAAGGAGAAAACATATGACTGCTGCAACTCAGCGCACGTCCGACAACGGCGTTTCCATCTGGCTGGACGACCTGTCCCGCACCCGCATCGAGTCGGGCAACCTGCAGGAGCTCATCGCCGACAAGAACGTCGTCGGTGTGACCACCAACCCCTCCATCTTCCAGAAGGCCCTGAGCCAGGTCGGCCCGTACGACGCCCAGCTCAAGGAGCTCGGCAAGGTTGATGTCGAGACCGCCATCCGCGAGCTCACCACCACCGATGTGCGCAACGCCACCGACATCTTCCGCGAGATCGCCGAGAAGACCGACTTCGTCGACGGCCGCGTCTCCATCGAGGTGGACCCCCGCCTTGCCCACGAGACCGAGGCTACTGAGAAGCAGGCCGTGGAGCTGTGGGAGAAGGTCAACCGTCCGAACGCCATGATCAAGATCCCGGCCACCCTGGAAGGCCTGCCGGCCATCACCGCCACCCTGGCCAAGGGCATCTCCGTGAACGTCACCCTGATCTTCTCGCTCGAGCGCTACGAGCAGGTCATCGACGCCTTCATCGAGGGCATCGCCCAGGCTGACGCCAACGGCCACCCGCTGGAGCACATCGGCTCCGTCGCCTCCTTCTTCGTCTCCCGTGTGGACACCGCTGTGGACAAGAAGCTCGAGGAGATCGGCACCGATGAGGCCAAGGCTCTCGAAGGCAAGGCCGCCATCGCCAACGCTCGTCTTGCCTACGAGCTGTTCGAGAAGAAGTTCGCCGAGGATCCGCGTTGGGCCGCTCTCGAAGCCAAGGGTGCCAAGAAGCAGCGTCCGCTGTTCGCTTCCACCGGCACCAAGAACCCGGCCTACTCCGACTGCGTGTACGTGGACGAGCTCGTCGCCCCGCACATCGTGAACACCATGCCGGAGAAGACCCTGAACGCCCTCGCCGACCACGGTAACGGCGCCCCGACCATCAAGGGCACCTACGAGGAGAGCCACGCCATCATGGCCAAGCTCGCCGATCTGGGCATCGACTTCAAGGCTGTCACCGACAAGCTCGAGGCCGATGGCGTCGCCGCCTTCATCAAGTCCTGGGATTCCGTGCTCGCCGACGTGCAGGCCGGTATCGACCGCGTCAACGGCTGAAAATCCTAAACGCTACGCGAACCGGATAACAGGAATCGCATAGCGGGGACGGCCAAGGGCTCCGATCCATATGGGTCGGAGCCCTTTTGCATGCCTGAAATCCATTAGTGCTGTTTTCGGATGGGCCGTTGAAGGATGGAATAAGCGTTGTTTATTCTCATCGGCTCTTGTGCCTTCAGTGGTGGCGTTGCGTCATTATGCTCATCGATTAGTCATGCCATTGCACGTTCGGCTCAAGCCGCAATCAGTATGAGATCAACCAACAGCAGAGGGAGCCGAAGAAACACCTCCGACTCCCTCTCCTATTCGATTAACGCTCCAAAACCGTCTTAGTTCGGTCGGTTCGCTCACTGCCGATAGTAGCTCAGGAAGTCGGTGAGCTTGGTGGTGGCATCCTTGAGGACTTCGATACGCGGCAGGTAAACGATACGGAAGTGATCGGGCTCGTGCCAGTTGAAACCGCCGCCGCGGGTAATGAGGATACGCTCGTCGTGCAGCAGGTCGAGCGCGAACTGCTCATCGTCCGTGATATTGAATTTCTTCACATCGAGCTTTGGGAAGATGTAGAACGCCGCCTTGGGCTTGACCGCGGTGACGCCAGGAATCGCGTTCAGCGCATTGTAGATGTAATCGCGCTGTTCGTAGATGCGGCCGCCGGGCACGATGTAGTCGTTGACGCTCTGATGACCACCGAGTGCGGTCTGTACGATCGACTGTGCCGGCACGTTCGAGCAGATACGCATATTCGTGAGCATGTTGATGCCCTCGATGTAATCTTTCGCAATGTTCTTGTTGCCGCTGAGCACCATCCAGCCCACGCGGTATCCGGCGATCATATGGGACTTTGACAGTCCGGAGAATGTCACACAGAACAGATCAGGTGCCATGGAAGCGATCGAGATATGCTGCAGGCCGTCCATGACCAGGCGGTCATAGATCTCGTCGGAGAAAATCATGAGCTGATGTTCGCGTGCCAGATCAACGATCTGCTGAAGCACCTCCTTGGGGTACAGGGCTCCTGTGGGGTTGTTCGGATTAATGACCACAATGGCTTTGGTCTTGTCCGTGATCTTGGCACGCATGTCGTCGATGTCCGGATACCATTCGGATTGCTCATCACACAGGTAGTGGACCGCGGTACCGCCGGCGAGGTTGACGCAGGCCGTCCACAGCGGATAGTCAGGGCTAGGAATGAGCACTTCGTCGCCGTTGTCAAGCAACGCGGACATCGAGAGGTTGATAAGCTCGCTGACCCCGTTGCCGGTATAGATGTCGTCGATACTGACATTGGGCAGATTCTTCAGCTGCGAGTATTGCATGATGGCCTTGCGCGCGGAGAACAGTCCTTTGGATGCGGAATATCCCTCGCAGTCGGGCAGCTGATGGGCCATGTCGTAGATCACTTCGTCCGGGGTTCGGAATCCGAAGGGGGCTGGATTGCCGATGTTCAACTTGAGTACATGCGTGCCGGTGGCCTCCATGCGAGCGGCCTCATCGACCACCGGACCTCGCACGTCGTAAAGCACATTATCGAGTTTGGTGGATTTGGTAAAACGACGCATGGGATGTCCTTCCGAAATGGTGATGGATGGTGTGGTGGGATGAGTTTCAGTGCACGGTCGGTCGTCAAAAGCCGGAGATGACAATGATTCTGCGGCGGATGGCTCCGTAGTGACGAATTCATTCGCCGGTGATGTGGGTGCGAACGAATCGTGTTTGGAATCAGCGTCTGATCCGCGTTCCATGGGAACATCGTCACCATGGAGCCATTGGTCGCTGACATTCAATGTTGCGGCCAGAAATCTCAGGGTCTCGATGCGCGGCACCGTCTTACCGCTGACGTACTGGCTGATATGGCTTTTGCCGAGCTTGAGTCCTTTTCTCTGCGCGGCGCGGACCACGTCGATCTGTTTCATATGTCGTAGTGACATGGCGGAGTTCAACCGCTTGGCGAAGGTTTCCCGACTCATACCGCTCCTTGAAGGTTCAAGTATCAGTGATCTAATAGTTCAACACAGTAGCACGACGCGGTAAGAAGAAATTCAGTAGTTCAATATACGGACAAATGCAAACGTGCGCAGGTAAACGAAGAGGTTCAATATACTGTTTACATGATCTGTAAATAGTGTGAAAACGATGTAAATCTAAACGAAAACGATTGCATTATGCTTGTTTAGATAGAATTAGCTCTAAAGATATAGAAAAATGACTATGTAAAGCTTTGTAAATTGAACTTTCTGTCTGCTACATGTCGACATGCCGTATACGCCGTGTATTCAACGTTTGCATCGGTAGTTGTACGGTGCATTTCCTCTAGGGGACTCGCACCAATGATTCAGAAGTTCAATGCAGTATATGTGCAATCTCTGGTGTTTAGTTCAATTTATCTTCGATCCACTGCGCGACACCGTCCTCGTTGTTTGATGGGCAGATCTCGTCAGCGATGTTCAATACGCGAGGAACAGCATTGGCTACGGCCACTCCCCTACCTGCACGTTGCAGCATGGCGATGTCGATAAGATCGTCACCGAAGGTTGCTGTAGCGTTCAAGGGGATTTCCAATTTGGCACACAGCAGATCCAGTGCGTGACTCTTGTTGGCCAACGGATTCATCAACATCCACATGACGCCCTCACTGATGCTTACGTCAAAATCCGGTGGGATCAGTGTGCGTAGGCGATCGCATTGTTCAGGCTGTGGCAAGATGATGATCTTGTCGGCGACTCCATCAGGGACGTCGGTGAAGTCCGTGTACCGGAATGTCTGTGTTTTCCACAGTTCTCGTACGTCGAAGTTGGTGTATCGGATATCGTTCATCACAATGCCGATCCGGATATCGGGAAACTCCTCCAACAGGAAACGGCACACCTCGCAGGCGCGCGTTGAAGAGAATCCGAGTCTGAGCACATGTCCATCACTAGAAACTTTCCCTGCGGTGAGCATATCGTAATCGGATTGACTTGGATTGAAGTCGATAAGTGCTCCGTTGAGGTAGGCGCAGGCGTCGACGGGAAGACGATTGACAAGTGCAAGTGCGGTACTGACCGGTCGTGCTGTTGCCACCGCGAACCGCACTCCCCTATCGTGCATGCGATTGATCGTATCAACGGTTCGCTGTGTCATGAACCGTCCTTCGAAGGTATCGGAGTCATGAAGCAATGTGCCATCAAGGTCGGCGACGATCAGACGGGGAAGCTCGATACCGGTCATGGTTGATGGTTCTCCTTTGCGGACAATCAAATGACGTTCCATGCCAATGCACGGTGAATGGTCGGGACGGGGAATGCCCTATATGGCGGATCTCAGCGATGATGAAATGATAAGGCCCGTGGCAACATGAGCCACGGGCCTTGCAGGAAAATGAGGGGAATCAGGCGAGACCGTACTTGGCCATGAGTCCCAGGGCGATGATGATGGCCACCCAAATAAGTGCCACGATGACGGTAAGGCGATTCAGGTTCTTCTCCGCCACACCGGAAGTGCCGGCATTGGCGGTCAGGCCGCCGCCGAACATGTCGGACAGGCCGCCACCCTTGCCTTTGTGCATAAGAATCAGCAGGGTCAGCAGAATGCTGGCCAGCACGACGATGATTTCAAGAACGATCTTGACAATGGCCACGGTTACCTCCGAATTACGACTCTAAGCAAGGATACCCCACATGCGGGATAAACGGTTGTTGAAATGGAAAAAACTATGAAGGAACTAGGGGTCAACGACGATTCTGCGCTGCCTTGGACGTCAGCCGCGCGATCGTGGCAAATTCGTCGGCGTCGAGTGAAGCGCCTCCCACGAGGAATCCGTCGATGTCATGACCCTCCTGCATGAGCTGGGTCGCATTCGATGCGTTTACGGACCCTCCGTATAGGATGCGAACCCTGTCGGATACTGTCTCGCCATATACCTCGTTCAGGTGTGAACGAATGGCCGAGGCGGCCTGCTGGGCAGACTCGGGAGTTGCCACCATACCCGTACCAATGGCCCAGACCGGCTCGTAAGCGATAAGCATATGAGCGGCTTCCTTATCGGACAGATCCCGAATGACATCCTGCACCTGTCCGACAGCGAATTCCAGTTCGATGCCCTGACGGCGTTCTTCGAAACTCTCTCCCACACACAATATGGGTCGCATGCCCGCGGTCAGTACGGCGCGGACCTGATCGACGATATTGGCATCATCCTCGGGATGATACTTGCGACGTTCGGAATGCCCGACCAGTACGTATTTGCATCCGAGACGAGCCAGCATATCGGCTGAGACATCACCGGTGAACGCGCCCTGATTGGTCACGGATACGGCCTGAGCGCCATAGGTGAGTTTCAGACGATCGGCGTCAATGAGCACCTGAACGCTGCGGATCGACGTGAACGGAGGCATGAGCGTCACTTCGCAACGTTTGAAGTCGAAGTTGGCATCACGCAACGTCCATGCCAGTTTCTGAACGAAATAGGTGGCTTCAAGATGGTCGAAGTTCATCTTCCAGTTGCCGGCCACCACCGGTTTGCGCTCCATGGATGCTCCTTTTTACGTTGCATGCGCCGACGGGTGTATCGACGCGGGTTATATCGTACGACTTGGATCGTTCGTATGGTCCTACTGACATGCAGACTCCCCGGAATCCACGCGCATCTGATGATGCGAAGTGGATTCCGGGGAGTCTGCAAAGAAAGGTGAGAACTACTCGAGGACGCTCAGGCCCGGCAGCTCCTTGCCCTCAAGGAACTCGAGGGAAGCGCCGCCACCAGTGGAGATGTGCGAGAAGCCATCCTCCGGGAAGCCCAGGTTGCGCACGGCGGCTGCGGAATCGCCACCACCGACGATGGTGAATGCGCCGGCGTGCGTGGCGTCGACCAGAGCCTCGGCCACGGCCTTGGTGCCTTCAGCGAAGGTCGGGACTTCGAACACGCCCATCGGGCCGTTCCACACGACGGTCTTGGAGTCGACGATCTTGTCGTGGAACAGCTTGCGGGTCTCCGGACCGATGTCCAGAGCTTCTTCATCGGACGGAATGGCGTCGGAGGCGACGGTCTTCGGGTCGATGACGGCGTCATCGCCTGCCGGGAAGCCTGGGTTGACGACCACGTCGACGGGGAGCAGGAGCTCGACGCCGTTCTTCTTGGCGGTTTCCATGTAGCCCTTGACGGTCTCGATGTTACTCTCGTCGAGCAGGGAGTTACCGACCTCGTAGCCGAGGGCCTTGAGGAAGGTGTAGGCCATGCCGCCGCCGATGATGAGGCGATCGACCTTGCCCAGAAGGTTGGAGATGACGCCGAGCTTGTCGGCGACCTTGGCACCACCGAGGACGGCGGTCAGCGGACGCTCCGGGTTCTCGGTGGCCTTGGACAGTGCGGTGACTTCCTTCTCGACCAGCAGACCAGCGGCGGCCGGCAGGTCAGCGGCGACATCGTAGTTGGAACCTTGGGCGCGGTGCACCACACCGAAGCCGTCGGAGACGAAGACATCGCCCAGAGCGGCGATCTTCTTGGCGTACGGGGCGCGCACGGCCGGGTCCTTGCTGGTCTCCTCCGGGTTGAAGCGGACGTTCTCCAGCAGCACGACGTCGCCATCATTCATGGCGGCGACCTTGGCCTGGGCGTCCTCGCCGTAGGTGTCCTTGGCCAGCGGCACGGTGATGCCCAGCAGCTCGCCGAGACGCACGGCGACGGGGGCGAGGCTCAGCTCGGGAACGACCTTGCCCTTCGGACGACCAAGGTGGGCCATCAGGATGACCTTGGCACCCTGCTCGCGCAGGTTCTTGATGGTCGGCAGGGCCGCCTTGATACGACCATCGTCGGTAATGGTCGTGCCGTCAAGCGGAACGTTGAAATCAGCGCGTACCAGAACACGCTTGCCCTGAAGATTTCCTAGATCCTTGAGAGTTTTCATTGATATCCTTTCCTGCTGCGGCGCGGACAAAACAGAATCCGCATGTGCTGCGCCATTAGGAATCTTACCGTGCCAATGAGAAAAAACCTATTAGCCACGGCCGCGATGTCGCGTGTAGTGAACAATTACGGTTGCAGTTGTGATCTCAACTGCGCATAACGACATTGGGGGTACCCGACAGTACGGGTACCCCCAATGTGGAATCGCAGCTGGCGATTATGCAAGACTCATTGCTCCTATTCGGCGGCGGCAGCGGCGGCACGCTGCTTCTCCACCTTGTTGGCGAGTTGCAGCAGACGGCGGATGCGGCCTGCGATGGCGTCCTTGGTTACGGGCGGATCCGCAAGACGGCCGAGCTCTTCCAGACTGGCGTCGCGGTGATCGAGCCGCAGCTGACCTGCTGCTCGCAGGTTCTCAGGCACGTCATCACCCAGGATCTTGAATGCCTTCTGCACCTTTTCGCTGGCTTCAACGGCCGCTTTGGCACTACGGCGCATATTCGCGTCGTCGAAGTTCGCCAGACGGTTCGCCTTGCCGCGATATTCGCCATCGTTGCGCTTGCCGCTCCATTCGCGTGCCGTACGGGTGGCCCCCATAAGCGTGAGCATGCGTTCGATCACATCGGGATCGCGCAGTGTGACTCGTTCGGAACTCCGCACCTGACGGGCCTTGGCGGTAATGCCAAGACGTCGTGCCGCACCTACCAGAGCAAGGGCGGCCTCGGAACCCGGGCAGACGATCTCAAGATAACTGGCCTTGCCCGGATCGGACAGTTCGCCATGGGCGAGGAATGCCCCGCGCCATGCGGCCTTGATCTGGGCGATGTTGCCGGAGACGATTTCGGCGGGCAGTCCACGTACGGGACGCTTGCGACGGTCAAGCAGACCGGATTGCAGCGCCAGAGCGCCACCGGCCTTGAGCACGCGTACCGAATACCGTTCAACGGTGCCTGTAGGGGTCTTGCGCGCAACCTTGATCAGATCGGCTTCGTGACCGTAGACCTCTTGAATGGTACGTTGAAACCACTGAGCTGCATCCAGCGAATCGAACTGACTTTCAACGACAATATGACGTTGGATGAGGTGCAAACCGCCTCCGAAACGGATCATCGCAGCCGCTTGAGCCTTCTTGGCAGCGGGTAGTTCGTCATCGATTGCGGCCAGTTCGCTTTTGACTTCATCAACCAGAGCCAAGAGCTAACCTCCTTTAAAATGTACAGTTTCAATGGTGGTGTCGATCGAGTATCGCCGTTCGGGCTGTCGTACGCACCGATCTTCTGTGTTACAGAATCAGGTGGACAAAAACCGTATTCATTTCGATACTTATCCAAAGGTTTTCAGGATGTGAGATAACCTGCTCCACCATGAACAACCGGATCGGAGTGAGATCAGTGATGACGCTTCAGCTCACGTGCCGACACGGTGACATTGAGACCCTTTGCGATCAGACGCTTGGCCAGAGCCTGACTCATGGCCACGGACCGATGCTGTCCTCCGGTGCAGCCGATGGCGATGGTCACGAAATGCTTGTCCTCGCGAGAGTATCCGGCTATGGCGGTGAGGATGGCGTCCGTGTACGAGTCGAGGAATTTCGTGGCGCCATCGCTGGACAGCACATAGTCGCTGACGGCCTTGTCGTTACCGGTGAGCTCACGGAGCTGAGGCACCCAGAACGGATTGGGCAGGAATCGTACGTCGGCGACGAAATCGGCATCCAGTGGAATTCCGTATTTGAATCCGAAACTGAAGATATGGACCGCGACGGTCTGGGGGCCTTTGCCTAGCAAGCCATCGTAGAGCTTGGTGGATAGCTGATGAATGCTCAGCTTCGAAGTGTCAATGACGATGTCGGCACGTTCCTTGAGATTCTCCAGCAGCACGCGTTCCTCCTCGATGCCGTCGATCAGACGACGCCCATGCTGCAGAGGATGAGGACGGCGAACGGACTCATACCGTTGGATGAGCACGTCATCGGTCGTGTCCAGGAACAGGATGCGGTATTTGACGCCTAGGTCATCCAGATGGCTGAGCACCTGTGCCAGATCATCGAAATAGGATCGGGAGCGCACATCGATGACTGCGGCAAGCTTGTGCACCTTCGATCCCGACGAGGTCATCATGTCGACCAGAGGGACCAGCAGTTTCGGAGGCAGGTTGTCAACGACATACCAGCCCATGTCTTCCACGCTATCCGCGGCACGGGAACGACCGGCACCAGACATGCCGGTGATCAGCAGCACCTCGAATGAGTCGGCGGGCTGGGGACGTTCTTCCTCGGTCTTTTCGGCACCGGTCATCACAGCACCTCCTCCAAAGCGTGACGGATGGTCGAATCAAGGGTGGGCGGCAGGGCATCGAAATCCGTGCCCGTCATGTAGGCGATCTGTGGGATGGCCTGATACAGGAGCATTTCCTCGCCACCAACGGCGATGCCTCCGAGGCGCTTCCATATGGTCATCAACGCGGTGGGACGCGGGTCATAGACGACATCGAGCAACGTGCCCTGCACACTGCCGGGGCGTAGCGCGGAAAGGCCAGCGGCGGTGGAGTCAGCCGCATGCGACGGCAACGTGCTGACGACGATCTGTTCGCCACTGACGATCTCGGGTACCTGACCGAGCGCGATCACGTCGACGCTCATGCCGAAGGTCTGTGCCAACGGCGCAAGGGCATGTGCTTTTTCCGGATGCCGGGCGGCGATGGTCACGTGCTGGATCTGCAAAGTGGAGAAGGCGGCGATCGCCGATGTCGCAGTGGAGCCGCTGCCGATCACCAGACCATTGCCACGGATGTCATTAGGCACCGGGCGGCCATCATGACGCATGGCGTTGGTGATCGCTAGATTGATGCCGGCCACGTCGGTGTTGTACAGCTTGATATCGGGAGTACCCGAGTTGCCCCGCCACTGGAAGACGGCGGTATTCGCCACGCCAAGCTTTTCGGCCCAGCGGTTGCTTGGTTCTCCCATCGGCATGATCGCCTTTTTTAGGGGCATGGTCAGGCTCAGTCCGCTCCACCGAGGGTCGAGCTCTCCGATGAAGTCGCCCAAGGTATGGTCGTCCACCTCATGGCTGTCGTAGAACCAGTCGTTCAGGCCCATCGCCCGGTAGGCGGTGTTGTGGATGACCGGTGACAGGGAATGCGATATGGGCTTGCCCAACACGGCCGCGCGGTGCCTGATTTCTGTCATCGAATGCTCCTTGCTCTCTGGTCTCATGCTAGCCCATGGAACCGATTATTCATGGATGATTCTAAAAGCGTCTCTATGACATCCTGACTTCAGGATGACGGCGGATCGCTCTTTTCCCCGTCGTCATGCAACGCGTCATAAATGGCCCGGGCCTTTTTCTCCCCGATTCCGGGAACCTGCATGAGCTCGTCGACGGTTGCGCCGCGCATCATCTTGACCGAACCGAATCGTTGCAGCAGCTTCTTCTGATGGGTCAATCCGATGCCTGGAATGGAATCCAGAGCCGAACGCAGTCCGCCACGGGTTCGCGCCTCGCGATGGTAGGTGATGGCGAACCTATGGGATTCGTCGCGTACACGCTGCAGCAGGTACATGCCCTCGGACTGACGCTTGAGGATGATCGGATAGTCGTCATCGGGAACCCATACCTCCTCCAGACGCTTCGCCAGACCGCACAATGCCACATCATTCACTCCACAGTCGGCCATGGCCTGCGCCGCTGCCGCCACCTGTGGCTGTCCGCCGTCGACGACGATCAGGTTCGGCTTGTATGCGAAATGCCGATGGTCGGTGTTCTGCTGAACAACGGATTCCGGTGCGGAATCTGAATCCGCCATGGCCTTGGCGGCGCGGCGTTCGTTGTCCATGCTTTCACCGGAGTCCCCGGCGATGTTGCCGTGCCGGAATCGGCGTGTCAGCGTCTCGTACAATGCGGTGGTATCGTCCACCGCCCCCTTGCCGTCCTTGCCTCGGATGGCGAATCGACGGTATTCGGACTTCTTGGCCATGCCATCCTCGAACACCACCATCGAGGCGACCTGATAGATGCCTCCGACCGTGTTCGAAATGTCATAGCATTCGATACGCAGTGGCGCCTGCTTCAGCCCCAAGGCGCGGGCCACGTCGTTCATGGCCTCCGTGCGGGTGCCCACATCCTTGATCCGGCTCATCTTGCTGCGTTGCAGTGACTGCTTCGCATTCGCCGTGGCCCGATCCATCAGATCCTTCTTCTCGCCTCGTGACGCCACGCGAATGGTGACCGTCGAACCGCGGATGCCGGTGAGCCACTGTTCCAGTTCGTCACGTCGTGACGGCTCCACCGGGACGATGATCTCCCGTGGCACTGGTGCAATGGGAGCCAGAAGATCGGCACGTCCCGTCATCTCCTGACGAGAATGACGGGAACGGGTCGCCTGCGCTCTTGACGAGGCATCCACGGCGGTCACGCTTTGCGTGGAGCCGATCGCATCACGGCTGCGAGACACCGCGACTGCGCCTGCCGAAGTGATTTCCGGCGAAGCCGCGGACTGTCCGGCCATCTCCGAATACACCTGCGTGATCAGATCGGCGATCAGATCGGCGTCCCCGATATCCTCCACCCGTTCCACGCTCCAGCTGCGTTCGCCACGAATGGCACCGGAACGTACGAAGAACGCGTGGACGCTGGCCTCGAGCTCATCCGCGTCATAACCGAACACATCGGCGTCCACGTCTGAGCCGAACGCCACCGCATTGCGTTGCAGCACGGTGTTGAGTACGGCGATCTGATCGCGAAGACGGGCGGCCCGTTCGAATTCGAGTTCGGCGCTTGCCGCTTTCATGTCCTCGGTAAGCTGGGCGACGTACGATCGGCCAAGTCGTCCGGTCATGACGCCGACAAGACGCTCACACATAAGCCGGTGTTCACCGGCGTCGATGCGTGATACGCAGGGTGCCGAGCATTTGCCAATCGATGCGAGCAGGCAAGGGCGATTCGTCAGCCGCGCCTTGCGGAACGCGCTGTCCGTGCAGGTGCGTACGGGAAAGCTCTTGAGCAGCAAGTCGAGTGATTGCCGGATCTCCCACACTTTCGCATACGGGCCGAAATAGCGTGTGCCACGGCGATTACGGCTGCGGGTGATCCATACCCGGGGGTATTCGTCGCCGACTGACAACGCCAGATACGGATAGGTCTTGTCATCACGGAAGACCACATTGAATCGCGGATCGAACTCCTTGATCCATGTGTATTCGAGCGTGAGCGCCTCGAGTTCCGTGGCCACCACCGTCCATTCGAGACTACGGGCGGTGAGCACCATGGTCTGGGTTCTCGGATGCAGCTGGTACAGCGGCTGGAAGTAGTTCGTCAGACGGTTGCGCAGGCTCTTCGCCTTGCCGACGTAGATCACCCGCCCTTCGGCATCCCTCCATTTGTAGACGCCGGGCTGGGCGGGAATATCACCGGTTTTCGGCCGGAACAGGTCACGTGAGTCCCCGAGCAGCGGAGCTCCGTTCACGTTGACCGATTCTCCGGTGGGGTCGTTGACCGAAGCCATGGGAGAGCCCTCCTGTTCCCGATGTTCCCGCTGCAGTTGCTTGGCCGTCCTGCGCCACACGCCGGGTGCGTGGCGTTCGATCATTCCTGATGGCATACGTCACCTGGACGCCGTCAGCATCGGTCCGAGGAATCGTCCCGTCCACGACTGCGCGCATTGCGCCACCTGTTCGGGTGTGCCTTCAGCGACGATGGTGCCGCCGCCGTCACCACCCTCCGGGCCGAGGTCGATGATCCAGTCGGCCGATTTAACCACGTCAAGGTTATGCTCGATGACGATCACCGTGTTGCCCTTATCCACCAGGCTCTGCAGAACGCCAAGCAGCTTGCGCACATCCTCGAAGTGCAGTCCCGTGGTCGGTTCGTCGAGGATATATACGGTCTTGCCGTCGGAGCGTTTCTGCAGTTCGGTGGCGAGTTTGACTCGTTGCGATTCGCCGCCGGACAGTGTGGGTGCCGGCTGGCCGAGACGGATGTACCCGAGTCCCACGTCCACCAACGTGTTGAGGTAGCGTGAGATGGATGGGTACGACTTGAAGAAGTCCGCAGCCTCCTCGATGGGCATGTTCAGCACGTCCGCCACGCTCTTGCCGTTGTACTTCACCTCCAGAGTCTCGCGGTTGTACCGCTGCCCGTGACACACCTCGCAGTCCACGTACACGTCGGGCAGGAAGTTCATTTCGATCTTGAGCGTGCCGTCGCCGTGACAAGCCTCACAGCGGCCGCCCTTCACATTGAAGGAGAATCGCCCGGGGCCGTAACCGCGCACCTGGGCTTCGGCGGTCTTGGCGAACAGCTGACGGATCTTGTCCCATACCCCGGTGTAGGTGGCCGGATTGGACCGTGGCGTGCGTCCGATGGGGTTCTGATCCACGTGGATGACCTTGCGCAGCTGGTCCACGCCCTCCACTCGCGTATGCTTGCCCGGCACGATGCGGGCACCGTTGAGACGGTCGGCGAGCACCGGGTAGAGGATCGTATTGACCAGCGTGGATTTCCCGGATCCGGACACGCCTGTCACGCAGGTGAAGACACCCAGCGGGAAGTTGACTCTGATGTTCTTCAGATTGTTCTCGCGGGCTCCCACCACGGTGAGGCAGCGCGTCTTGCGGACCTTGCGTCGCTGCTGCGGCACTTCGATGGCACGTCGGCCGGCGATGTAGTCGCCGGTGATGGATCGTTGCGCGTCGACCAGATGATCGGCCGGCCCGGAGTAGACGACTTCACCGCCGTGCTCGCCGGCGCCGGGGCCGATGTCGACGAGCCAGTCGGCCTTTTCGATGGTCTCCTGATCATGTTCGACCACGATCAGCGTGTTGCCGAGGTCCCGCAGATGGTGCAGCGTTTCGATCAGACGTTCGTTGTCACGCTGGTGCAGTCCGATGGATGGTTCGTCGAGCACGTACATCACGCCCACCAGTCCGGACCCGATCTGCGTGGCCAGTCTGATGCGCTGCGCCTCGCCGCCGGACAGGGTCGCCGCCGCGCGGGACAGGGTCAGGTAGTCGAGTCCGACGTCGTTGAGGAATCCGAGCCGCGCACGGATCTCCTTGAGCACCTCGCCGGCGATCATGGCGGCCGATCCGGTGAGATGCAGTCCGTTCACCCAGGACAGGGCCTTGCGCACGGGCATGTCGCATACGTCGAAGATGGACTTGTCGGCCACGGTCACGGCCAGCACCTCGGGTTTGAGTCGTTTGCCGCCGCACTCCTGGCAGGGCACTTCGCGCATGTACGACTCGTAGTACTGTTTCATCGCGTCGGAGTCGGTCTCGTCATGGCGGCGCATCAGCGTGCGCACCACGCCTTCGAATCCGGTGGAGTATTCGCGCAGTCGCCCCCACCGATTGCGATACGACACCTTCACCTTGAAGTCATGCCCGTACATGATCGCGTGGCGGATGTCCTTCGGCAGCTCCTTCCACGGCGTGTCCATGGAGAATCCAAGGTCCTCGGCGAGCCCTTCCAGCACGTGTCCGTAGTACTGCGAGGTCGTCTTGCTGTTCGACCAGGGTTCGATCACGCCTTCCGCCAGGGACTTGTCCGGGTCGGAGATGACCAGCTCCGGATCGATCTCGAGCTTGAATCCCAGTCCGGTGCATACCGGGCAGGCTCCGTAGGGGGCGTTGAATGAGAACGTGCGGGGTTCGATCTCGTCGAGTTCCAGCTGGTGTCCGTTCGGGCAGCTGCGCTTTTCGGAGAACGGCTGTCGACGTTCCGGACTGTTTTCGTCGATGTCCACGAAATCGGCGATCACGACGCCGTTCGCCAGTTTCAGGGCGGTCTCCACGGAGTCGGTGAGTCGTTGGCGGATGCCGTCTTTGACCACGAGTCGGTCGACCACCACTTCGATGGTGTGCTTCTTCTGCTTGGTGAGCTTGATGTCGTCGGACAGTTGCGTCATCGTGCCGTCGACGAGGGCTCGTGCATAACCGTCGGAGCGCAGCAGTTCGATCATCTCCACGAATTCGCCCTTGCGCCCCTTGACGACGGGGGCGAGAATCTGGAAGCGGGTGCGTTCGGGACGGGACAGCAGCGTGTCGACGATCTGCTGGGGAGTTTGCGCGGTGACCAGTTCTCCGCATTCCGGACAGTGTGGGATGCCGGTGCGGGCGAACAGCAGACGCAGGTAGTCATACACCTCGGTGATGGTGCCGACCGTCGAGCGCGGATTGCGGTTCGTGGTCTTCTGATCGATCGACACGGCGGGGCTCAGGCCTTCGATGAAATCCACGTCGGGCTTGTCCATCTGGCCGAGGAACTGTCGGGCGTATGCGGACAATGATTCGACGTAGCGGCGCTGTCCTTCGGCGAACAGCGTGTCGAACGCCATGGAGGATTTTCCGGATCCTGACAGGCCGGTGAACACCACCATCTCGTTGCGGGGAAACACCAGATCCACGTTCTTCAGATTGTGCTCGCGTGCGCCCTGCACCACGATCTTGCGGTCGTTGGGCAGGGAGGACAGATCCGCGATGAGGGTTCCGGACGTCTTGCTGTCATGAAGCCATGTGATGGAATCGTTGGTGTCGCCGTTCGCGTGTGTCGCCATTCCTGTGCCTCGTCCTTTTCCCCCGATGGGATGTCGCCGTGTCATGGATGTTTTCCGGACCCAAGAATAGCGCAATCCGCCTCATATTTCGAACTACTGTTCGATATTGGCGAAGTGATCGAATTCTGGTCATATTTCGTCCTTCGAACCCCCAAGGAACATCCGAATGAATTTTTGAGAAACGATGTTGACAATGATTATCTTTCAAAGTAGTCTCTCGAAGCAGAAGCGCAAAGTCGCGTTTCTGTAAGGAGAAGGGGCCATGAGCAAAGTGGCTGCAAAGGAAGGGATCCCCTCCTACACCAAGGAGGAAGAGTCCCGAATCATCAGAAACAAAGAAGGCGTTCCGGTTGGGGTTGAGCCGGATTACAAGTGGACGCCTAAGAAGGTCGCGATCTGGGTGGCCATCACCGCGTTGGGCGTACTCGCGTGGCTGATGATCGCCGTGATCCGAGGCGAAGAGGTGAACACGCTGTGGTTCGTCATCGCGGCAGTGTGCACCTACGCAATCGCCTATCGCTTCTACGCGCTCTACATTCAGCAGAAGATCATGCGGCCGGACGACCGTAACGCCACACCGTCCGAACGCATCAACAACGGCAAGGACTTCGATCCGACCAACCGCGTGGTGCTCTACGGACACCACTTCGCCGCCATCGCCGGCGCCGGTCCTCTGGTCGGCCCGATCCTGGCCGCGCAGATGGGCTACCTGCCCGGCACGATCTGGATCATCGTCGGCGTATGTCTCGCCGGTGCCGTGCAGGACATGCTCGTGCTGTTCTTCTCGATGCGTCGAGGCGGTCGTTCCCTCGGTCAGATGGCCAAGGATGAGATCGGCAGGATCGGCGGTTCGGTCGCCACGATCATCGTGTTCGTCATGCTGATGATCGTGCTCGCCGTGCTCGCCATGATCTGCGTGAACGCACTGGCCGCTTCCCCGTGGGGCGTGTTCTCCGTCGGCTGCACCATCCCGATCGCCATCTGCATGGGCCTCTGGCTGCGCTACGTGCAGCCCGGCAAGATCACCGAGGTGTCCATCGTCGGATTCGCCGTCCTGATCTTCGTGATCATCGCCGGCCGCTGGGTGTCCGAATCCTCCTTCGGTCAGTACCTGCACCTGTCCCCCACCGCACTGGTATGGTGCATGGTGATCTACGGCTTCTTCGCCGCCATCCTGCCCGTGTGGCTGCTGCTCACGCCTCGTGACTACCTGTCCACCTTCATGAAGGTCGGTACGATCTGCATCCTCGCGCTTGGTATCGTCATCGTGCGCCCGATCGTGGAGATGCCCGCCGTCACCGCGTTCGCCACCAACACCGAAGGCCCGGTGTTCGCTGGCGCCATCTTCCCGTTCCTGTTCATCACCATCGCCTGCGGCGCCCTGTCCGGCATGCACGCCATGGTCTCCTCGGGAACCACGCCGAAGATGATCCAGAAGGAAAGCCAGGTGCGCATGATCGGCTACGCCGGCATGCTCATGGAATCGTTCGTGGCCGTCATGGCCATCGTGGCCGCCATCTCCCTCAACCAGGGCATCTACTTCGGCATGAACACCTCCGAGGCCACCAGCGAAAAGCTCGCCGGCCCCGCCGTGGTGCAGGTCGCCCAGGACAAGGAGGACATCATGGCCCAGGCCGTGCAGAACCTCGGCGTCACCGACGTGCACGGCAACAAGATCCACGCGGAATGGGATTCGTGGGATGAAAACGGCAACGACAAGGTCTACACCGACGCCGAAGCCTACCGTCAGCTCGCCAAGGACGTTGGCGAACCCTCCGTCGTCTCCCGTACCGGTGGTGCACCGACACTGGCCGTGGGTATGGCACACATCCTGCACCAGATCGGCGGCGGACGAACAATGATGGGATTCTGGTACCACTTCGCCATCATGTTCGAAGCACTGTTCATCCTGTCCGCCGTCGACGCGGTGACACGAGTCGCCCGCTTCCAGCTGTCCGACGCTCTGGGCAACATCTGGCCCAAGTTCAAGGACCCGTCATGGCGAGTCGGTGCATGGTTCTGCACGGCCGTCGTGGTCGCGGCATGGGGTTCGCTGCTCCTCATGGGCGTAACCGACCCCCGAGGCGGCATACAAACGCTCTATCCGCTATTCGGTATAGCCAACCAGCTGATAGCCGCCGTGGCCCTGCTGGTGGTGACCGTGATGGTGGTGCGTAAGGGATACGTCAAGTACGTGTGGATCCCGGTCATCCCGCTGGTGTTCGACACGGCCGTGACCTTCGTGGCATCGTGGCAGAAGATCTTCTCCACGGATTCCGCCGTCGGCTACTGGCAGCAGTGGCGTGACGCCACCGCCAAGCTGGCCACGCTCACCGATCCGGCACAGATCGAGATCGAAAAGGCCATCGTCCGCAACACGTTCATCCAGGGAACGCTGTCCGCGGTGTTCCTCATCACCGTGGCATTTGTGATGGTATGTGGCGTGGTGCGCATCGTCCAGACCATCCGCACCAAGGACACCACCACCAGCGAGGATCCGTTCGTCGAATCGAACTTCTTCGCACCGGTGACGATGATCCCGTCCAAGCTGGACCGCAAGCTCGTCAAGGAATACGCCATCGTCGGCGACCCCGAACTCATCCCGGGCCTCAGCCGCGAACAGCGCGACGAGCTGGAAGGCAAGGTCAAGCAGCCGGCATGACCGGCATGATGGCATCCGCATGCTGAACAGGCAGACAAGTTGCGGACGCCATCCACAACACACAACACAATCGTGGCCGTCGAGTCGGAGACCCCTCCGGCCGGCGGCCACGTCATGCGCTCGCGTCGATATCTCCGATATGGACCGGGTGCTCCCTGATACGGATACGGAAGAAGGCAGTCGATGACCATGGCAAGCATTCGAACGGCGTGGCACGAGTTCCACGAATTCTGGCGCGATCTGACCGGAGAGAACGCCTATGACCGGTATGTCGAGCGGCACCGTCGCAATCATCCCGATCATGAGCCGATGAGCGCACGTGAATTCTGGCGGGCGCGTGATGACTTCCATGAAACCCATCAATCCACCGGATGCTGCTGACCGGCGAACGCTTATTCCCGATCTCGTCTGACGGTGAATGACCGTTCACCGGGAACAAGGGGAATCCGGTCGATCACGACATGCTCGACCGTGCTCCATCGAGGACCGACACGAAGCCGGGCGGTGAGTCGGCTGATATCGGTGTCCTCTCCCTGGGCTTCGGCTTCCACTGATCCGTCCATTCTGTTGCGCACCCAGCCCGTCAACCCAAGACGATTGGCCTCGGTGACCGTAAAATAGCGAAGCCCGACTCCCTGCACCATGCCGGAGATCCTGATATGCACGCGTATCTGCTGTGTTTCCGTCACGTATGCCTGTCTATCCCCGGTTTCGGACAATATCGTCCGAAACCATCAGTATCCATGCGCATGCAGATATTCGTCATCGAATCCGAAGTAATGGCCGATCTCATGCATCACGGTCTTACGAATCTGCATGACCAGCTCCTCATGCGTCGAGCAAATGCGTTCGTGAGGCCCCTTGAAGATCGTGATGATATCCGGCATCACTCCCCCGTAGCCGTTCGATCGCTCCGGTAGCGGGATCCCCTCATACAGGCCCAGCAGCTCCCCGCAAGCCCCATCCATGGTGGCGAGTTCACGTTCGTTCGGCTCGTCGTCCATGGCGATGCCGATATTGGTGAGCGCCCTATGAAACCGTTGCGGAATCAGCTGCAGCGCCTCTTCAATGGCGATTTCGAAATCCTCGTCGCTGATTCTCATATGGTGGCCCCGTCCGCATCGATGAATGAACAACACCACTGTACCCATGAGTGGAGGACCTTCCTCGTCCGCCACAACACGGTCGGCTGATCTTGTCCACCCATATGCGCTTAACTACCCAGTGAAGGATACAGGCAGCCGCGCAGCGACAGAGCACAGCGATGCAGGCGACGGAATGTGTGGGCAGAACGTGTGGCCCCCTGTCGAAGAAGAAGCGCAGGAGACAATCCAACATGGACAACGAACTATTTGAAAGGGCCCCTATCCCCAAAGCGTATTTCAGCCTGGCCATGCCCGTGGTCATGAGTATGCTCGTCACCCTTGTCTACAACATGGTCGACACATACTTCATCGCCCATACCGGCAACGCGAACATGGTGGCAGGCGTGTCCCTGTCCGCTCCCATATTCATGGTCATGATCGCCATCGGTGACATCTTCGGACTGGGCGGCAGCTCCGTCATCTCCCGACTGTTCGGACAGCACCGGTACGCGGACGGCAAGCGGCTCAGTGTGTTCTGCTTCTACGGCTCCCTTCTCATCGGCGTTATCATCCTGATCTGTGGTCTCGTGTTCCGATCGCCGATCCTCTCCATGCTCGGCGCGAACGAAGCCACTTGGGAGCACGCATCCGCATACTACACGTGGATCATCATCGGATCGCCGCTCATCATCGTCTCCATGACACCGGTCAACCAACTCCGAACCGAAGGCCATGCCGTACCCTCCATGATCGGCCAGATCGCCGGCACCGTGGTCAACATCATCCTCAACCCGCTGTTCATCCACGTGTTCGGATGGGGTGCCGCCGGCTCGGCGTTCGCCACCGTACTGGCCAACGTGTGCACCGATGCCTACTTCGTCTGGTTCCTACTGTTCCGAAGCGGCAACCTGTCCATCGATCCACGACTCATGATCCGCCGCAGGAATGCGAGAAACGCCGAATGGTCGACGAAGGACTACGGCAAGGCGTTTGTGGAACGGCCGGTTCCGGTCCGCCGTCGACTGCTTGACATCACCAGCCTGGAAATCAAGGACATTCTGGTCATCGGCATCCCCGCCGCCATCACCAATCTGACGCAGAGCTTCGGCATCGTCATGGTGAACCTGTACCTGTTGCGATACGGCAACGATCCGGTGGCCGCCATGGGCATCGCATTGAAGGTGATCATGATCGCGGTGTCCGTATTCGTCGGATTCGCGTTCGGCGCCCAGGCGCTCATCGGCTACAACTACGGTGCCCGCAACATGAAACGACTGTCGGGAATCCTGCGATTCTCCTATCTCTTCCTCAGCGCGTTCGCCATCATCATGACGATCCTGCTCAGCGTCTTCGACCGGCAACTCATGGGCTTCTTCATCAATGATCCCCATATCATCGACCTTGGCGCCGGCATGCTGCGGGTGCAGCTGCTCAGTCTGGTGTGCGTCGGCATCGTCATGGTCACCACCTGCACCTTCCAGTCGACGGGCAAGGCATTGGGCGCATTCATCCTGTCGATCAGCAGACAGGGGGTGATCCTGGTCATCGTACTGGCCGTCGCCTCGCGAGTGGCGGGATACCAAGGAGTCATCGCCGCCCAAGCCATCGCCGACCTGCTTACCGCGATCCTTGCCATCATTCTGCTCATCATCATGCTGCCGGAATTGCGCGGTGGCACCGGCAACGCTCGCAAGGAAAGGAAAACGGCATGACCATTCGACTTCTGGTGATGGATGTGGATGGCACGCTCACCGATGGACGCATCTGCATCGGCCCGGACGGTGAAATGATGAAGACGTTCAACTGCAAGGATGGCTATGGCATCAAGCATCTGCTGCCCGAGGCCGGAATCACGCCGATGATCATCACCGGGCGCGAATCGAGGATTCTTGAACGTCGAGCCGCCGAACTGGGCGTCACCGAATTGCATCAGGGCATTCATGACAAACTGCCTCTGTTGAGACGCCTTATGGACGAGCGAGGACTGACCTCAGCCGAAGTCTCCTACATCGGTGATGATCTCAATGATCTTGAGGCCATCCGTTTCGTGGGGCTATCCGGATGCCCCGCCGACAGTGCACAGGGCATCATCGACGTCGTCGACTACGTATGCCGGCGGGACGGAGGCCGAGGAGCGGTTCGTGAATTCATCGAGCATATGATTCGGCTCAACCAGTCCTCTGAGGAACGGTAATCGTCGGTCAGATTTCGGTCAGGGAGGAGAAGCCGCGTAGGAGCAGCTCGAATGTGCTTCGGCATGCCGTTCGGTATCATGGTCGGTTGGACTTTACGAGAACACAACGAACTGACACAATCGGCAGGTGAATCATGGCAATTGACGCACAGGGACTGGAAATCCGCATCGGAGCGCGAACACTGCTCCATCCCACGGACTTCCACGTGGCGAAAGGCGACCGCATCGGTCTGGTCGGCCGTAACGGTGCCGGCAAGACCACGCTCACCCGCGTCATCACCGGCAGCATGCTGCCCACCGCCGGCAAGGTGCGTGTCAGCGGCAAGCTTGGCTACCTGCCGCAGGACACGCACACCGGCGATCAGGATCAGACGGCGCTCGACCGCATCATGAGCGCGCGAGACATCAACACCATCCTTACCCGCATTCGCAAAGCGGAAAAGGAAATGACCAATCCCGACCCGGACATCATGGAAAAGGCCATGCGGCGTTATGACAAGGCCCAGCAGGACTTTGAGAACGCCGGTGGATACGCCGTCCAGTCCGAAGCCATCGTCATGGCCGAAAGCCTTGGCCTTGATCAGGAGGTTCTCAAGCGCGAACTCGGCACGCTTTCCGGTGGCCAGCGTCGCCGCATCGAACTGGCCCGCATTCTCTTCTCCAACGCCGACACCATAATCCTCGACGAGCCCACCAACCATTTGGACGCCGACTCCATCGAATGGCTGCGCGACTATCTCAAGAAGTTCCAGGGTGGATTCCTTGTCATCTCCCACTCCACCGAGCTGCTTGACGAGGTTGTCAACAAGGTCTGGCATCTCGATGCCCAACTCGGCCAGATCGACATGTACTCCCTCGGATGGAAGGCCTACCTGCATCAGCGTGTCGTCGATGAGGAACGTCGGCGCCGTGAACGCGAGGTCGCCGAGAAGAAGGCCGAACGTCTGATGAAGCAGGGCATTCGCCTGCATGCCAAGGCCACCAAGGCCACCGCCGCGCAGAACATGATGCGTCGCGCCGAACGGCTGCTGTCCGAAACCAGCGAAGCGCAGAAGCAGGAGAAGGTCGCCGACATCCGGTTCCCCGAACCCGCCCCCTGCGGCCGCACCCCGATCATGGCCAAGGACATCTCCAAGGCGTTCGGATCCAACATCGTCTTCGCCGGTGTCAACCTCGCCATCGACAAGGGATCCCGAGTCGTCATCCTCGGATACAACGGTGCCGGCAAGACCACCACCCTGCGCATTCTCGCCGGAATCGATCAGCCGGACACCGGAGAGGTCGTGTTCGGACACGGCGCCAAGATCGGCTACTTCGCTCAGGAGCACGACACTCTTGACAACGACGTGACCGTACTTGAAAACCTCACCCATGTCGCCCCCGAGCTCAACGACACTCAGGCACGTAGCATCCTCGGTTCCTTCCTCTTCTCCGGAGACGACGCCCTCAAACCCACGCATGTGCTTTCCGGTGGTGAGAAGACCCGACTTGCCCTCGCCACTCTTGTCACGTCACGGGCCAATGTGCTCCTTTTGGATGAGCCCACCAACAACCTTGACCCCGCCTCGCGAGAGGAGATCCTCAAGGCCATCGCCAAGTACGAGGGCGCCATCGTCCTTGTCACCCACGATGAGGGTGCAGTCAAGGCACTGAATCCCGAACGCGTGCTGCTCATGCCCGATGGGGATGAGGACCTGTGGAACGACGACTATCTCGACCTGGTCGCGGAGGAATAATCGTCGACAGCGTTCACAGAGTTCGGTGATCCATTCGGGTGGGCTTCCTATGTGAGGTGCTGATAACACTCGAATGGATCACCGTGTCACCCCCGTCACAAGACGGCCTATACTGATGCTGTCTTTACGCAATCCATATCAGGGAAGAACGGGGTGAACCGCCATGGACGAATCCGCGGATTCGGCTCAACAGGCTGTAGCAACCAATAACGTCAGCACTACGAAACAACCAACAGTCGCTCAGAACAGCAAACATGCGGGAACGGCGGTCAAGGCCGCACTTGCGGCCAACATCGGCGTCGCCATCGCCAAACTGTGCGCCGCCGCATTCACCGGTTCATCCGCCATGCTTTCCGAGTCCGTTCACTCCATCGCCGACTGCTCCAATGAAATCGTCCTGATGATCGGAGGACGATTCTCCCATCACAAGACCGACGGCGATCATCCATTCGGGCTTTATCGGGCCAAGTATCTCGCGTCGTTCGTCGTCGCCACGTTGCTCTTCTTCGTCGGCGGATTCTTCTCCACGTCAGAGGCGGTAAAAAAGATCATCGCCGTCGTTGAGAACCCCGCTCTGCGCGATGCCAATCAGGGCGAGCTCCTTGTGGCGCTTGCCGTCGTGGCCATCAGCGCATGCCTGGAAGGCTACGGTCTGCATCAGAGCAGCAAGGAAGCCAACGAGCGTATGCGCAACACCAATACCCCGCACATGGGCCTCTACCGGTTCTGGAGGCGCACCAAGTCCGCTGAGCTTGCAGCCGTGATCATGGAGGATACGCTTGCTCTGATCGGCCTCGCCTTCGCCGGTACCGGCATCGGCTTGGCGATCATTCTGGACAACGAGCTGTGGGATGCCATCGGTGGTCTCATGGTCGGTCTGGTATTGATCTGCGGATCGATATTGCTCGCCTTCAAATCCGGTTCTCTGCTGATCGGTGAAGCCGTCGATCCGGATACGCGCTCCAAGATCGTCGCCGCGGTCAAGGCAACCCCGGGCGTGACACGCCTGCTCAATATGCAGACCGTGCACATGTCGGAGAACGACATCCTGCTGTGCGTCAAGATCGAGACTTCAAAACTTGATCGCGATTTCGATGTGCAGACCGTCGACAAGCTTGAAACCTCCGTGCGCAACGCGCTCCCCTGGTATACGTTCGAGATCTACGTGGAGCCCGACATCTACCGTCAGGACCATAGCAAGCCCATCACGCTGGAGGAGTAGCCAAAGCAGAGTCCGGCCCGCAGATTACTCGGGAAGCACCTCCTGCAAATACGAGCGGGAGGTGTCGGGATCACGGTACGCCACGTACGCCTTCGAGGAGACTTCCAGGATCTCGGCGGTCTTGCTTTCCGGAGCCGAGACGATCACCTGGAATCCCAGTCGGGGCAGCACCGACAGCGCACGCTGGGTATAGCGGCCATCGGCCTTGATCAGCGCCTCGTCAAGGAACAGCGTGGTGTATGTGGGCTGTCCGGTCACGTCGCCACCCAGCAGATAGATCAGCGCCGCACCATATACGAACGATGTCAACTCCTGCAATGCGCCACCGGATTTGCCACCGGTGGAGGTGATGCGCTCATCCGGCCCGTCCTTATGATGCACGATCGCGTAGAACGAGGAGCGGCATCGCGGGTCAAGGTTGCGGGCACCATAGCTGCGGATGCCGTTCGCGTCACGAACCTGTTCGAGCTCCGTCCTGAGCCGATTCACCAGTCCGGCGCATTTGGCGAATACCCGACGATTCTCCTCCGGGGACACACGGCTGCCGGCCTTCCATTCACTGAGCAATGTCATCGTCCGCTTCAACGGTCCGGTGAATGTGGCTTCCGGACGCCGTACATCCGCGCCGATGGACAGACTGCCGTGTCGTGGACCGAATTGCTGCCCTTTGAGCATGGCGTTGATCTTGTCCAGCTGGTCATCGATGTCTCGAGCATCCGCATCGATCGCCCGGTTGAGCTGGGTGAAGTCCATCAGCAGCTTGTCCAGGCAATTTACGTATTCCTCATTGGTCGCGGTCGTCGCAGCCAGCAGATTCAGGCTCTTCAATTCCTCCTGATAGAACTGGTAGTCGGTCACAGTGGTCGTGATGGTATTGTCATCAGGCACGTACAGGGAATGGTACGTCGTCATCCGATCCTCTACGGTTTTGCGCGTGGCATCCACGTTCTCACGCAGCCTTGCGATCTTCTGACGAATCTCCTTCTCCACGCTGGACACGGCCCGCTCCACGAACGTCTCCCCCGGTTTCGACCGCTTCGATTCCTCATCGGTCGTGACCTTGTTCGCAGCGGTCCTGTTCGCTGCCGTGACGATCAGGCCGGCCCGATCCTCCGGGTTGAGCACGCTGGAGAACACGTGCTCGTATGCGTCGGTCAGAACCTTGATCGCTGCGTCGGCGAGATGCCCGGACGTGTCGGAGGTCAGCGTGACGCCTCGATGTTCGTCAAGCCATTGCCGAGCGGTCTGAATGGCCTGCTGGATCTCATCTCGGTCCATCTTTGCGCGTATCGCCTGCTCCTGCATGGCGTCAAGCTGCTGTTGCACGTTTCGTCGGGCATCAAGCAGATGGGCGAGCTCCGGATCGTCGCGCAACGAATCGATGGTCGTGCGCAGTTCCGAGATCCGTTGTTCGGCTCCGTCGACATCGATTTTGTCCCATGTCGTGTACGACAGCTGATCCGCCAACTCCTCTTTGGCTCGCAACAGGTCGATGCCGGCGTCCGCCTCACGATAGTCGTCCTCCGCATCGGACAGACGGGCTTCCGCTTTGACGAACTGGCTGCGCAGTTCGTCAAGATATGACTCGGTGACGAAACCAATGACGGGGTGCAATCCCTTGCTGCCGTGGTGGCCGTACCTTCCGGATTTGATCTGACCATCCCGCTGCACCTGCCGTGTGGCGGACTCATCATCGATGTCATCCACGCATAGAGCATCCAGCCGTTCGGAGGACGTCTGGGATTTGAGCCAATCGACGAACGGCGAATCCTCCCGATATCGGAGCTTGCCTGACATCCACGCCTTCTCGCCATCGGCGATGTAATCCCTGGTGGTGTCCACAAACGTCCATGTGCGACGGATCATACGCTTGGGATCGATTGTGCTCACCTTCGCGGCGAAGCCCGCCTCGTGACGCTTGTCCACGAGAATGGTCTGGGCAAGCTGACCGTAGACCACGTTCATGGCGTTGCGCCATTCCTCGGCATCCTCCCGAACATCCATGAGCTCGGCCACATACGGCAGCTCGTCGGTGGATAGTCCGGTCGCCTGTGCGAGCAATGACCGTGCCTCATCCATCGGTTGGGAGATACGGGTGCGCTGCCTGCGTTGACGGTCGTAGTCCTGACGCAACGCAGCCAATGTACGTTTTGCCTCACCGATCATACGTACCGCGGTATTGCGCTGCTCCGTCAGCGAATCCTTGCGCTGGTTAAGCTCAACACTTAATGTGGCGATATCGGCGCGGCATGATTCCCACGATTGCGCGTCATCGGGCATGGTCATGCCAGCGGTGGCAAACCGTGTCTGCAAGCGATCACGCTGTTCGGTGACATCCTGCAGCGTGATCTCCGCCTGCTTCAGCTGGGCTTCCAAGCGTGTGAGGCTTCCCTCATCGTGATTGTTCAGTTGCGTTTCTATTTGCGAAACACGATCCCGCATGGCGTCCGCCTGTCGTTGCAGGGATTCGAGATCCTGCTCTTTGCGCTTCAGGGCAAGCACATCGATTGGCACCCGCTTGCGTACTTCGCCGGTCATGCGGTTTGTCACCCAGCTTACGATCGTGGCGTGGCCATTGCCCTGTTCGGATTCCGGGTCCACCGGAGCAAAGTCGTGCACATTCTGCAATGCCGTGGCATAGGCGTCGTAGGCATGCTGAATAGCAGTGAGTCGTTCGATTCGCTGGGTCTTCTCCGCCATGCTTCGGAAGTTCGTGTCATACCGTTCATAATCGGAGACGGCGGACTGCGCGAGTCCAATCGCCTCCGGCACTCCAAGCACACCCTGCTTGAAAATATCGTCGAGACGCGAGGGCGCATCGGCCGACTGCAATTTGTGCAGTAGCCGGCATGCTTCCGCGCTCAGTCCCATGACCCGCCAGATGTATGTGTGGAACGCGTCGGCGTTCGGAAATGTGTCGCATCCGACATACGTGTTCTTCAACTGGGTTGGGGTAAACGGGGTGTCGCGGTAGCGGTCCATGAGTCGTGGATCGATCGTGTGATCCCAGGTGACGTATTGCCGACGGACATCTCCCTGCCCGTCGCCCGCCGACAGGTAGAGGAACTTGCCGCACGACAACGTCTGACCGGTGGTGTGATTGACGTACGTATCCACGATTGCTCCCCAGACCGGCTGCGGGGTCCCGTCGTCACGACGTCCTCGAAGGAACACCGGAACATCACCATTGCCGGTGTTGTCGTAGCCGAGCATGCCGCGTAGATATGTGTAATCGCTACGCTCGGAGCGACCGGTATTGGATGCCTTGTTGAAGGGTGTGCCGGTCGGATACAGCAGGGAGATCTGCGCGTCCACCAGAGTGGATTTTCCGGATTCGCTCGCCCCTGCGAGCAGTGTGACCGGAAGCATGGCATCCGTGGAGGGGCGGAATTCATGGTAACCGTCATACGAGCCCCAGTTGATGAGGCAACGGCTATTCAGCATCCAACGGTCGGCAATGATCTGCATATCGTGTGACATGGTCACTTCCCCTCATCCTCCTCATCCTCGAACAATGTCATGCCCTCGCGTGACGCATTGGTTCCGGCATCACGCCCCCTGCCCGGCAGGTCATTCGTTCCGTCATCTGCTGCATAGTCAGGATCGCCCGACATCGTCGTATCGACCCCATCAGTGAGATCCTTGCCGTTTGCCGTCGTGGGATCGTCAACCTCCGCGGAATTGGCATTCAGCCATTCCTCGGCGAGCTGCCGGTCCAGCACGACGGGAACCAACGGCGTGATTCGGTACATGCCGTCATCGTCTTCCACTTCGGATAGGTATCCGTGGGTCAGTGCCATGGATATGGTCACGGAGAGTTTTCTGAGCACGCCTTCCTCATCGTTGCGTGCGGCGAGGTATCCCGCGCCTGTGGTCAGCGCTGCCCGGATTTCCTCATATCCGACGATCCATTGATCGACGTCGGCGTTCACGTTTTCGTATTCCAGCACTCGGATGCGCAGGAATGCCAGCAATGCCGCTTCTTCTCGTGTCAGACTGGATCGGGTTTTCAGCGAACGGATGACGATGTCCGGACCACTGACCGGTGCGGCGTACATGATGCGGTAATGGGTGTTGACGACCAGTTCCAGCATGTCATTGTTGAGGGAACGCACGACGTCGTCATGGTTGTCCATCACCGTGTCGTACAGGGATCCGGTGATATACCGGTCACGTTTGAGCGCGATCGCCGCCATGCGTGCATCGGACGGCATGGTACTCAGATCGCCTTCGAACAGGGCGTTTGGATTGATGTCGGTGCCATCGCCATCCAAGAGCGTGTCGTTCGTCATGTCGCTCATTCTTCCTCCATGATGGTTGTCAACGTCGCTTCGCTTACCAATACGGGCCGGGTTCGCCATGATCGTGGTTTGCCACCCAATGTCATGCAATGCCAGGTCACGTAGCCTTCTCCCGAGGCACGGAGACTGCCGAGAAAGCCGATGAGTTCGCTTTCTCGACGCTCTGCTTCAGGCAGCTGGTTGAAACTGGCGGCCATATTCACCAGATCATTCTGCATAACCGGATGATCCAGGATCATTGTGATCATGCGTTTGAGCCTCGGTCCGCCTACTTCGATCATCGACTGAATGTCGGGGATGCCAAGTGGGACAACGGGCGTGTGAGTGGCCAATTCCGGCGTTGTGGAACGGGTCATTGGCTTGGCTGGACGTGTGGGCAGTCCTGCCAAGCGTACGGACGCGGTGTTTGTGTCATATGGCGTTGCACCGTCGTCTGGGTGTTCGCGTGCTTCGGTGTTGAGTTTGACGAACAGCCGATTAAGCGTGTCGAGCATGGTGCGATAGCGGGTGTCGGTCTGCTGACGCACCAGACGGCTGACGGCTTCATCTGAAACTCGCATTTGCCTACGGACATCCTCAATGCCGTCATAGATGCGGGCAAGTTCGGACTTGACCTGGCCGAGCAGCGTACTGGTCTCCCCTTCCAGATACGGGCTCTTGGCGATGGCACGCATCGCATCGTCGATCTGCTGACGACCTTCATCAGTGACGATGATCTGGAACGCGTCATCGAATCGTCGTCCACTATCGGATTCGCGGAACGATTTGCGATACCCATTGTGATATGCGGTGAGTATCGCATTCACCGACATGCCTCCAGACTGCATACGACGACGAAGTGCATCGCCGTTGTCACGTTCGGATAATGCGAGTTCGTGCAATTCCACAGGCACTCCTCGCAGGGTGTTGTGAATTACGGCGATGATGTCCTCAACGGCCTGATCGGATAGACGACTGGTATCATCACCGTGCAGGATTCGTTTGATCTCACGTTTACGAGTCTTGATCTCTCGATTGAGCAACGTGACGCGTTCCCGCGGATCCTCGGTCAACTGCATACGGGCGTGTTCGATCTCCATGATGATGCTGTTCGCCTGTGCTCCGGACAGGGTCCGTGTATCGTCATCGAGTCGGGAAAGTGCGTCGATCGCCCGATGCGCGCGTGCCGTGAGACGATAGAGGAATCGATGCGTACCGGTATCCAATGAGTTGGCCAGCCACGCGTAATCGTCATCGCCCTCACGGGTTAGTTCGGCAAGGACCTGACGTGCCGCAGATGCATACGTCTGGTCTTCGCCAAGCGCATATTCACCGGAACCGACCAGTTCTCTCAATCCCTGAGCGATGCGGTCTTCAAGGATCTCCCTAGGCAGTTCCCCGGTCAGTGGATCAAACGAGGAACGCAGCAACGCCACATACAGCATTGAATTGCGACGTAGGAGCAGGCGTAGCACGCCGGTCTCGTACACCGACCGAAGTCGCTCCAGCTCCTGTCTCACATCACCCAAAACCGTTCCTCGCTCTTTTCTTCATTTCCATTCGCCGATTGCGTTACAAGCTAGCATACGTCGTTGCATACGGTCCATTACGCAATGACTGTGACGATGACAGCCCCGTACTCTGGACATCACCTCAAACGTTGTACAGGTGCTCCCTGCTCTCTGGTCACTATTGCTGTGCCGATGTCATCTCTTCCGACAAGTCAAAATCCGGTTTGAGAATTCTGCGCAGATCAGTGAGATATCTATCGAAGGCGGCTTTGCCTTCCCTGGTGAGTTTGACTTCCGTCGAGGGAACACCCGTTGGGGAAAACGACTTGATGATCGTGATGTAGCCTGCTTCGTTCAGCTTCTTCAATTGCACGGACAGGTTTCCTTTGGTGACGTCCAGCAATCTGATTAGACGTTTGAACGAAATACGACGCCCAACCCCCAGCTCGACCATGGTGGCCATGATGCGCAGCCGGGTCGTGGAATGGATGATCTCGTTCATGCCCCTCCTGTTTCTGTGCAGGTTTGTTTTGTTGCGGTGTCGTTTGGTTGTTGTTTTATACGGTAGTTTTTATTATATAAGAAGTCTGTGATACAAACTTGTCTATAATTATACTGATTATTCTCCATTCCTCGTAAACAAATATGGGGTCGCGCGTTACATCCAAACGCGCGACCCCTGCTCTGTACTCGAGCTCAGCAAACTACCGGATCAATCCCCAATCACCGCATTGACGATGCCTGACACAATCGCCATGACCAGCGAACCGATCACCGCCCAGAGGAAACCATGGATGATCACGCCCACATCAAACAATGACAACGCCAGCCACGACGCCAGCTCCATGAACAGCCAGTTGATAATCAACGCGAATAGTCCGAAACTCATGATTGACAGCGGTAACGCTATGAGCTGCACTACCGGTTTGATCGAGGCATTGATCAGCGCGAGAAACAGGGAGAATGCCGCTATTCCGAGAATCGGCGGCTCCCCCACCGCCTCCATGCCGGGCAGGACGGCGACCATGACACCGGCCGCAATCGTGAGCACGATCCATCGTGAAAGAAAACGAGTCATACCTTGATTATGGCATTCTTCCCCGCGACGGTTTCGTCATATCAAAATCCTCTGCCGTTTCGAGACATTTCCAAACGTCGGAGGACGAGACCATCATCAGCCAGCCTTATCGGACCGTTTTCGCATCGAGCACCGCATCGTCAAGGAACCAGTAATCGTGCGGATCGCCACGCAACGCTGTGAACGGCACAAGCTCCACGTCCTGTTCACGAGCACGCTCGATCAGATACCCGCGAATGATCCATGGATACTCAAGACGTCCGGATTTAAGATCGATGATCTTCTGAATCGTGTGCCCGCTGACACCGAATGCATCCCCCACCTGATCGACCGTCAACCCCAGACGACGCATGTTCTCCTTGAATTCCCTGATCGTAGCGGTCTTTTGCGCCATGCTCAGCGACATCGTATCCCCCTTTTTGTCACACATGTCTGCCGATTATCGATTGTAGGCGTGTTCGGTAGACTAACACGTGTCGACAAGCAGGAATTGGAAGGGCTCGATGATGGGTAAAAACAGGAACGCAAGCTCCTCGGTACGGCACCGTTGGAGGATCATACGGCAGGCGATGCGCATGGAGCTTCGCGAGCACAAGGTGTCGTTCGCCGTGTATGTGACCCTTCGTGCGCTCGTCATCGCCATGGCGATTCTGCAGTTTTTCAACGGCGATTATGAGAACGTGTTCCTATGCGTACTGACGTTGCTATTGCTTCTGGCTCCGGCATTCATTCAGTTGCAGCTGCGCATTGAACTTCCGTCCGTTCTTGAAGTGATTATGCTGGTCTTCGTGTTCTCTGCGGAGATCCTTGGCGAAATCAGCGCTTTCTACGAGCTGTTCCCCTTTTGGGATACCGTGCTGCATACGCTGAACGGGTTCCTCGCCGCCGCGATCGGGTTCTCACTGGTTGACCTGCTCAACCGTTCCAATACGACGAAGTTTAAACTGTCTCCCGCCTATCTGGCACTCGTCTCGTTCTGTTTCTCCATGACGATCGGCGTGGTCTGGGAATTCTTCGAATTCAGCATGGACATGCTGTTCGGATTGGATATGCAGAAGGACGCGGTCGTCCATTCCATCAGTTCGGTCATGCTGGATCCGTCTCATGGCAACCGGATCGTCTCCATTCCCGACATCACGCAGGTCAGCGTCAACGGCAATGATCTTGGTCTTGGCGGTTACTTGGACATTGGTCTTATCGACACGATGGAGGATCTCATCGTCAACTTCATCGGCGCGCTGGTCTTCTCCATCATCGGGTTTCTGTATGTCAAAAATCGTGGCAGGAAGGATGCGATCGTAGATAGTCTGGTTCCCCGGC
Source organism: Bifidobacterium sp. UTCIF-39 (assembly GCF_006408715.1). Lineage (NCBI taxonomy): Bacteria > Bacillati > Actinomycetota > Actinomycetes > Bifidobacteriales > Bifidobacteriaceae > Bifidobacterium > Bifidobacterium sp. UTCIF-39. The sequence goes on from NZ_JEOG01000008.1 coordinate 127,906, forward strand.
GCAAGACGGCGGCACAGGACTACCTGCGTGTGATCATCGAGCAGGCGGACAAGCGCACCGCGTCATCGGCGGACGACGGCGAGCGCGGCTGAAGTCGATGATTCTTTTGCTTACTTTTAGCGTTTTGTTCTTTTGAAAAGTGTGGTATTGTTTGACATGGTGTGATTTTTCATGCTTTCGCTCGTTTTGAGCGCATTGACCAGATACCTAGGGATTCGTATATGCATTTTCATGCATACATGTTGCCTTAGGCGATGGAGATGTGGTCTGATAACGAACGAAAGGAAAGCATGTCGATCAACGACAACAACAGGTATCGCATCAATCTCTCCCTCCTCTCTGAACAGTTGCGCGCATCGGTGCGTTCGGCTGATGTGACCGATATGGGCAACGGGCTTATCGTCACCGACGAGCGCACCTCATATCTCAAGACCTACGTTCAGCCCAATGGTATCGTCCGTCCCCGCTGGGAGTACCCTGCTCCTGACCGTCGCGGGCGGATCCGCGGCCTCAAGCCCTACGATGTCGAAGCGGTGAAACTGCTTGACTCCCCCATCATCCCTCTCACTCCGTTCCCTCTCACCGGGGACGCCAGCCGGCAGACGTTGCTGATGCGTCTGCATCTTGACCGTCAGGCCAGGCGCCTCGCCCCGCATCAGGTGCACACCTCCCTGCGTCTGATGCAACTCATCGTCTCCGCTGACGAGCGCTATGGCGTGTGGCGGGCCTGGCAGCGGCTCGTGCAGAACGCGGTCGATGACGGTGGGACCGATACGGTACTCGCCGCCCCGATCGACCGTACCATGCAGCTGCTCGTTGATGCGCTGGCCTCCCCTGCCGGCCCCAGTCTCGTGGCCGCTCTCATCATCGATGAGGTCGAACGCATTCATCCCGCCGATGCCGGCTCCCGGCGTGGTCGTGACCTGCGTCACGCTGTGGAGGACGTCGAGTATTCTGAGGATGGTCAGGAGGAGCAGCTGTCCGAACTGGTTGGTGACGCCATCGACCTCATCGAAACCACCACGGTCCGCCCCGACATCACCCGGCTCACCATGATGCGAGCGCTGCTCACCGGTGTCGTCAACCGTCTGCCTGACAGTGCGCTGGCCGCTTCGGGTACGAGCCGGGCGATGTTCGGTGGTGTGATCATCCTCATCTCCTGGTGGTTGGGCCGTGGTCTGGATCGGCTTGCCGAGTCGGCGCTGCGTCTGGAGTTGGCGACCGGTCCGACTGCTGGTACCAGGGCGGTGCGTAATGGGCGTCCTGGTTGGTTGAGGTAGCGTCTTCGTATGCGGTGGGGTGATCTGCTGCTGTGGGTTCCCCACCGCTTCCGTTTTCCATTCCCGTTCTTGTCCCGTTAGGGGAATGTCATCTGTGGATGCCACGATGTGTGGCACGACGATGATGGAGGTGTGATGGGACGGCATTTGCGATATGGGCGTGTGGGGCGACGTGGTGGTGTTGGTACGGTGGTTGCGGTGATGTTCACTGTGGTTGCTGCTGTTACGGCGCTTGCCATGGTTGCTGTGCTGATTAATCTGCGTCGTGCGGATACTGTTGCGCCGCGTTCGGCGGCTGACGCGTATTGTTCGGCTGGGTCTGGCACGATTCCGTTGAGTCCTACGCAGGCGTCGAATGCGGCGCTTATTGCTCGTATTGCGATGGAGCGGGGTTTGCCTGATCATGCGGTTACTGTGGCGATTGCCACGGCGATGCAGGAGTCGAAGTTGACGAATATTGATTATGGTGATCTGGATTCGGTTGGGCTTTTTCAGCAGCGTCCTAGTCAGGGTTGGGGTTCGGTTGAGCAGTTGATGGATGAGTCGTATGCGATCAACGCGTTTTATGATGCGCTGGTGAAGGTGCCTGATTGGCAGTCAATTCCGACGGAGGATGCTGCGCAGGAGGTGCAGCGGTCGGGGTATCCGGATTTGTATGCGAATTGGGATGATTTGGCTCGGGCTTGGGCGCAGGCGTTGACTGGTGAGGTGGCTGCGGGGGCTGGGTGTGCGTTGGAGCCGGCTGGTGGTTCTGATCGGGATGGGTTGGTTGCAGCGATTGGGACTAGGTTTCCGATGATCACGGTGTCGGATGGTGCTGCGGGCGCGTCGGCGTCGGCGAGCGCGTCTGGGGCCGGTTCATCAGTGGTGTCCGGTTCCGGGTCGTTGGTGTTGTCGTTGCCGTCGGGGTTGTCTGATGGGGATGCTCGGCGATTGGTATGGCAGTGTGCTGTGTGGCTGGTGGCTCAGGCTCGTGGGTATGGTGTTGTTGCGGTGCGTGCGAATGGTATGGGTTGGGATCGTACTGGTGGTGTGTGGTCTGGTGAGGAGTCTGCTGGGTTGGTGGTGTCTGTGGTGTTGGCGTGATGGTTGGTTAGTTGGTGGTGTGGGTGTACCAGCCGGACCAGTCGACGACGGCTTCGATGTTGTTGCCGTCGGGGTCGAGGACGAATGCCGCATTCATCGTGCTGCCAAACGTAGGCGATGGCGGATAGGATGGGAGCGTGTTCGGGGACAACTGGGGTGCAGAAGGAGATGCGATGAATGGTGCGACGGCAACGCCGTCCGGTCGGCTGCGCGCATGCGGTTTTGGCGTGGCGACCCTGCAGGTGTTCTGGTGGACGACGTTGGTCGCGACGGTGGCGCTCGCCGGTGCCGCGTTCGTCATGATTCCGCATGACTGGCTGCCCTGGCTCGTCGCCACGATTGTCGTCGTGCTTGTCGAATCGGTGATCTTTTGGGTGGGGATTATCACCGTGTATCTGACCAGCGTGCAGCTTGGCATGCGTATTCGGGTCATTGGCATCGTCTGCGGGTGGATTCCGATCGCCAATCTCATCGCGTTGCGTCTGATCATTCGCACGGTACGTGATGAGGTCCGTTTTGAGACCGCGAAGGAGGCGCTTGACCGTTCCCGTGCCGCGCAGCGGGTGTGCGCCACACGGTATCCGATCCTTCTGGTACACGGCGTGTTTTTCCGGGACTCGCGTCTGATCAACTATTGGGGGCGTATTCCCGCAGAGCTGGAGCGCAATGGGGCGACCATCTACTATGGCAACCACCAGTCGGCGGCGTCGGTCGCCGACAGTGCCCGTGAGCTCGCCGACCGTATTCGTCGGATCGTCGAGGAGACAGGATGCGGCAAGGTCAACGTGATCGCCCATTCCAAGGGCGGGCTTGATATGCGTTGGGCGATCGCGCGTGATGGTATCGGCGGGTATGTCGCCTCGCTGACCACCATCAATACGCCACATCGCGGCTGCGGGTTCGCCGACTATCTGCTCGGGTCCATTCCCGAGCCCGCGCAGCGTCGGGTGGCCGCATCCTACAATGCCGCGGCAGCGAAGCTGGGCGACACGCATCCAGACTTCATGGCCGCCGTACATGATCTGACGCAGGCGGGATGCGAGCGCATCAACCGTAGCATCGGTCTCGGCCAGTTTCCCGGCATCGTCTGTCAGAGCGTTGGCTCGCGTCTGTTGCATGCCACGACGGGCCGGTTCCCGCTGAATTTCACCTATCCGCTGGTCAAATGGTTCGACGGGCCGAATGATGGTCTGGTGTCCCGCCCATCCTTCCCTTGGGGTGACTGGTTCACGTGGCTGGAGCCGTCCGGTGATCGTGGCATCTCCCATGCCGACATGATCGACTTGAATCGTGAGAACATTCCCGGCTTCGACGTGCGTGAGTTCTACGTGGGGCTTGTCGCCGAGCTCAAACGCAAGGGGTTGTAGTCGACTGTTGTCGGATGCCCCTGGCGGTATCGTGGAATCGGACGCCGGTACCCTGAATCCATTCCTTTCGGGGACCGTGCAGGCTGGAAAGGATACGACCGATGGCCCATCTGTCGAAATCCCGAATCGTGGGATTGTGTGTACTGCTCGTCGCCGTGATCGTGCTGTGTGGCGGCATCGCATGGCAGGCCACCCGGCCGAAGCCGGTGCAGACCGTGACCGTGACCGGCTATCTGGGTGGTGAGAAGACCGGCCTGTTCGACGATCCGCAGTTTCGGACGTTGGCGACGGACGCTGGCTTGGACGTCTCCTACCGGAAGGCCGGCAGTCTGGACATGATGGACGCCGACCGGTCCGGCATGGACTACCTGTTTCCCTCCAGCAGGGCTGCCGCCGAATACGGCAAGGCCAAGGGCGTGGATGTGAGCCGGCAGGACATCGTCTTCAACAGTCCCATCGTCGTGTACACGTACCGGCAGGTGGCGGACGGCCTGTGCTCCACCGGGCTCATGTCGAAGGATGATTCGGGTGTGTACCGGCTGGACATGGCCAAGGTGGTGGAGGCCATGCAGCAGGATCGTTCGTGGGCCGACGTGGGATGGGCTACCGGCTACGGCGCCTTCCATATCGAATCCACGGACCCGGTGAAGTCCAATTCGGGCAACGAGTACGCGGCCCTGCTCGCGACCGTGATGAACGGCGGGACCCCGGCGACGGTCGACAGCGTCAACCGCGACCTGCCCGCATTGCAGACGATCTTCCGCAAGTCCGGATGGATGGAGACCAGCAGCGAGGACAGTTTCAGCCAGTTCCTCACCCTTGGCGTCGGTTCGAAACCGATGATGGTCGGCTATGAGAGCCAGATCCTGGATCTCGCCGCCACCCAGCCGGACACGTATGCGCAGGTGAAGAACGATCTGGTCATCGCCTACCCCACGCCCACGGTGTGGAGCACTCACGTGTTCATCGCGCTCGACGACAAGGGCGGGAAACTGCTCGATCTCATGCGCTCCGACAATGTGCGCAAGCTCGCATGGGAGCGTCACGGATTCCGGTCCGCGAACTATACCGGCACCGATGGCATCAGCCGATTCCACGTGCCCGGCACGATCGACCAGGTCGAGCAGGTCGTCGAACTGCCGCCGAACGACGCCATGCAGACGCTGATCAACGGTTTGAAAAACCAGTGACACGTCCCACGAATCGGCATAAATTAAATTGATGACAACCCCAGTGGCTATCATAAAAACTTATGACACTGCTTCAGCTCAAGTACATCGTCAAGATCGTCGAATGCGGTTCGATGAACGAGGCGTCCCACGAACTCTACATCTCCCAGCCCGCACTCTCCTCCGCCGTCAAGGAACTGGAGAAGGAGATGGGCATCGAGATCTTCACCCGCTCGTCGCAGGGCATCGCCCTGACCGTGGACGGCGCCGAATTCCTCACCTACGCGCGTCAGGTCCTCGACCAGACCGCGCTGCTCGAGGAGCGCTACAAGAACGCCAAGCCGCGCAAGCAGCTGTGCCAGGTCTCCACGCAGCATTACATGTTCGCCGTCGAAGCGTTCGTGGAGCTCATCAACTCCATCAAGTCCGACGAGTACGAGTTCACCATCCGCGAGACCCGCACCAAGGACATCATCAATCAGGTCGCCAACATGCAGTCCGAGGTCGGCATCCTGTACCTGTCCGACTTCAACAAGGATGTGATCGGCAAGCTGCTGCGCGAGAAGCATCTGGAATTCCATCCGATCTTCCGCGCCGGCCTGCACGTGTTCCTCTCCCGCTCCAACCCGCTCGCCTCGCGCAAGAGCCTGACCATGGAGGATCTCAAACCCTACCCATGGATCCAGTACGAGCAGGGCGAGGAAGGCAGCTTCTACTTCGCCGAGGAGGCCGTCTGGCCCGAATACTCCCCCAAGCAGATCAACGTGACCGACCGTGCCACGATCCTCAACTTCATCGTGGGACTCAACGGCTACACGGTCTGCTCCGGCATCGACAACGAGGATCTCAACTCCGAGAAGATCGTGACCGTACCGCTTGAATCCGATGAGAAGATGCTGGTCGGCTGGATCACCAACGAACGCACCAAACTCTCCCAAGCCGCCGAGATCTACCTCGACAAGCTCAAGTCCGTGATCGCCAACCACGGCTACACGCTGATCGACTGAACTGTCAAGAGCCGACACGATATGTCGCTCATCGCATGCTGATGGAGCCCGTACCCGCGTTGCATGCAGGTACGGGCTCCATCAGCATGCGTCCAATAGGTCATGCATCCAATTGGAGTGCATCGTTTCCAGCGTCGATTCGATGCTCATCCTCTCGAATCCATCACTCGCGGTCAAGATGCACGCGGGTCAGCACGCAACCGGCACCAACGAGCGTCATGATCGCGGTAAGACCAAGCATCACCTCGGATGTGACACCCGTTGCAGCCAGCGGACCGTACTCGTTGACAACAGCCGTGGGAGCATCCACCGTCGCCGTGCTCGCGCTCAGTCCGGCGGCAGTGTTCGTCACACCGGAACCATCCACCGAGGAACCAGCGGAACCGTTCTGCTGCTGAAGCTGCTGCTGGGCTGATTCCTGGTTCTTGGACGCCTCCTCGGCAGCCTTCTTGGCATCAGCGAGCGCGCCGTCCGCCACGATCTTGTCGGCCTTCGCCGTATCATACGCGGACTGCGCCTGCTCAAGCGCCGCGGCGGTACGCTCGGCCTCAGCGTTCGCCTTGTCCACTGCGGCCTGCGTGGCCGCTGCTGTGGCGGTGGCCTTCTCCAAATCGGACTGGGCGGCCGCTGCGGCAGCGATCGTCTTGTCGGCCTGGTCGATCGTGGACTGTGCGTCCGCGATCTGCCGGTCGGCGGTGTCGATGCGTGCCTGTGCGGCGGCTACGGCCGAGTTCGCCTTGTCAAGGCGGGTTTGCGCTTCAGCCAGCCTCTGGTCGGCTCCGGTCTTGTCCGCCTTCGCCTGATCCAAGGCCTGCTGTGCCGTCTGCTTGTCCTGTTCGGCCTGGTCGAGACGAGCTTGCGCGTTCTGGCGGTCCTGTTTGGCCTGGCTGATGCGCTGGTCGGCGGTGGCGGCTGCCTCCTTGGCCGCATCGGCCTTCTGCTGTGCCGCGCCGATGCGTGTCTGCGCGTCCGCTACGGCCGAGTTCGCCTTGTCAAGGCGGGTTTGCGCGTCGGCGGCCTGCTGCTGTGCGGTGTCAGCCGCATGCTTCGCATCCGCTGTGTTCTGCTTGGCCTGTTCGTAGGCTTCGGTCTTCGCCGTCTGCTCCTTCTTGGCCTGTTCGAGGGCGTGGGCCTTGTCCTGATTGGCCTTGACGGCGTCGTCGTACGCCTTCTGCGCGGCGGCCAGCGCCTCCTTGGCGGTCTTGGCCTCATCGGTCTTTGCCGTGAGCTCGGCCTGTGCACGCTCGGCCGCATCGGTCTTCTCAGCCGCATCCTGCTCGGCCTGTGCGGCCAGCTGGGCGGCCTTGTCGGCCGTGGACTGTGCTGCCTGGTAGTCGCCGCTGGCGTTCTCCAGCGAGGTCTTCCACGCGGTCAGATCGGCGATGTAGTCATCGACCGTCATGATGCGATTGCCGTTGGTGGTGGAGTCGCCGGGGTTGAAGGTCTGGCCTGCGGTGTTGGGGTAGTACTTGCCGTTCTGGGAGACGCCGAACCCGGTGACGGTGGTTCCGCCGACGATGTTGAGGTAGTGTCCGACCTGCCGGTACAGGGTCGGGTACTGGGTCTGCAGGGCGAGGGGGCTGAGCTTCTTGATCTCGGGGTTCTCCCTGACCGCCTGCTCGTAGATCGCCTTCTCCTTGTCGTACCATCCCCGGAACGGGCTGTTGTCCTCGGTGAAGCCCCACGCAAGGTTCTCGCTGTAGACGTAGAACTGGCGGGGATGGTACGTGTTCTCGTTGGCGAAGTCGGTGTCCGCCTGAGCGATGGCCATCATCTCGTCGGACACCTGAAGCTCGGGCAGCCCCTCGCCCTTGCGGATCTCGTTGCACTCCTTGATGTACTGCAATGCGCGCAGCATGTTGTCGATCGACGTGGCATCCGCCTTGTCCCCGTTATGGATGTACTGGAGGTACATGGTCACGGTCCCGTCGGTGAGGATCCGGTACGCGCGCTGCGCGCCACGATCAAGATAGTACTGCGACGCGCCCTGCTGCAGCTTGTAGTCGGCGCTGTCGGCCACGGCCTTCTTCGCGTCCGCAGCCTGCTGCGCCTTGTCGGCCGCCTGCCGCTTGGCCGTCGCGTCGGCCGAGGCCGTGTCCCTGGCCTTGTCGGCCTCGCTCTTCGCCTTGTCCGCATCCGCCTGCGCCCTGGAAGCCTCGTCGGCGGCCTGCCTGGCGGCATCCAGCTGGGCTGCGAGATCGGCGAGCCCGCCGTCCTCCTTCTCCAGATCCGAAACCTTTTTGTCGGCGGCGTCCTTCTCCGCCTTGGCGGTGTTCTCCGCGTCAAGCTTGACCTTCAGGTCCGCAAGCTTGTCGGCCGCGGTCCGGTCGGCGTCCTGCTTGTCCTCGGCGGCCTGATCGGCGTCCGCCTGCGCCTGCTGCTTGTCGGCTTCGGCCTGTGCCTTATCCCGTTCCGCCTCGGCCACCGTCTGGTCGACCGTCGCCTTATCGGACTCGGCCTGCTTCTGATCGGCTTCAGCCTTCTCCTTGTCCGCAATGGCCGCATCAGCCGCGGACTGGGCCTTGTCCACCCGGCCCTGAGCCGCATCCACGGCCTGTCCGGCCTTGTCGGCCTCGGCCTGCGCCTGCTCCTTATTCGCCTGGGCGGCCTCCTGTTCCTGCTGGGCGGTCTTCTTGTCCGCTTCGGCAGTCGTCTTGTCCGCTTCGGCCTGCTGCTGTTGCGCCACGGCCTGCTGCTTGACGTTTGCCGCGGCATCGGCTGCAGCCTGAGCGTTGGCGGCGGTTTGTTCGGCCTGCTGCTTGTCAGCCTGCGCCTGCTGGTTCTTCTCATCGGCATTGTTCTTGTCGGCCTGCGCCTGCTTATTGGCATTCTGCGCATCGGTAAGATTCGACTGCGCCTTGTCCAATGTGGCTTGTGCGGCATCAGCCTTGGCCTGGGCGTCGGCGACATTCGTCGTCGATCGAGCCGCCTGCTCCTCCGCCACGTCCGACGGCACTTCATCGGCCATCGCCATCGCCGGCGCACCGAGCGATGCCACGGCAACGGTCGCCGCCACTGAAACCTTCAACGCCTTGTTCATGCGTTCGCTTCCTTTCACTACTCATCAGCGTGCACCACAAGCCGGTCATACGTCCGACATCGCACGCATGCTCCTCAAACTACCCCCCCCCAACGACGATACGGGGGTATCATCCGTTCCGTCTCACACACCGGACGGCCACACATATGACAATGGCCGGCTCCCCGCGTTACCGGGAGCCGGCCATTGGCCATTCGAGGGAATGGAACGGTCCGCAAAACCGCTACTTCACGCCGCCGTTCTGGTAGTCGATGTCGTAGCCGCTGGCTGTGTTGAACACGATCACATGCTGATCGATCGAGCCGTCGGACGTACGGATATCCACACTCACGGTACGCGGCAGCAGCTCCGACCCCTCATAGTTCGGCGTGGCCATATACTCCACCGTGCCCTTCGGATTGTCGTCCAGCCAGTTGCGTGCCTCATCCTCCGTGTACGCCATGCCGCCGGCGGGCTGGTTCTTGCCCACGTTCTGGGTTCGGGTTCCCGTCACCATGTTCTCCACGGAATCCTGACCGCCGAGACTCTTGGCCAGCAGGTGGCTGCGGTTGAACAGATAACCCCGGTACGCCTTGCCACCACCCAGATCGATCGACACCTTGGGATTCGGATGAGGGTAGCCTGCGATCGTATCAGGCATGTTCCGGTCACGGGACGAGCCGCTGTCGCGAAGCTGCTTGTCGATCACGCCGACGACCATGCCGGCACGACCGTATGAATCGAGACCCGTATACCGGATCTCTCCGACGGCTGGCATGGTGCCGGCCTTGGAGAAATCAGCCTTGCCGGTGACCACATAATAATCAGGGTACTGCTGCTGCGACCAGACGATGCTGTTCGGGGAATCAGCCGACGCGCCCTCCGCCAGCGTGGGCGTACTGCCGGAGGAGAGCGACTGCGTCAGCTCGTCCAATCCCCGCTGCGCGGACTCCTCGGATATGGAACACCCGGCGAGTCCGAACATGAACACGACGGACAGAACGGAGGCGACGATACGCCTCATCATGACATAGGCATTATTGGAGATGTGCATTCGAACAAGTGTAGGAGGACCTTTCCCCGAGGTCTTTCGAACATCACGGTTCTTTCACGTTCCCACGGCGGAACCGCATTCGATCGATGTTCGCAAATGTGAGAAATACCCCCTTATATCACACGCAACTCCCACACCATCCAACAGGCGGCACACAGTTCCAAACACTGTGCTTCAATCAAACATCGTTGAAATTACAACGCTTCGTGATTGCTTTCCCGGCGATTCATGATATACTATGAGTGAAGGTTGGAGATGATCGAACCCCATAAATCAAACATGAGGATGTGTTCGATTTATGGTTCGCATCCGATCTTCAGAAAACCGCGACGACGCGGACAACGAAACAGAGGCAGTGGCACCACACCAACAGGAATAACAGAACAGGGAATCCGTCCGGTGGACATCAGACGAACGACGCGGACGACGCAGAGCAGATCAGGATGCAGAGAACGAGGAACACGCAACGAAGAGACCCGCATCGATGAATGGGCAATGACGAACATAGAGGTCGCGAATGGCTCAGACAGGAACATCGGTTGGGCAATGAAGTCCGACGAATAACTGAATATGGATAACTGCAGATGGACGATACCGTGATACCGGTCGTCCGATAACTGGAAAGGTGATTATGAACAATAATCAACCATGAGGCCCCGGGGTTTGAAACACAGCTCCGGGGTCTCGTTCATGTCCATGCGGTTGTTCATGCGCGTGGTCGTTCATACGGGCGCGACGACACATTCGCGCGCCACTGCCCTGATTACTCCCGCACGAGACGGATGTTCTTCACGCCATCCTTGCTGCTGCGACGGTACAGCACGAACCGGTGGCCGATCACCTGGACCAGATCGGCGTGCAAACGTCCGGCGAACAGCTCACCGGCCTCCTTAGCGGTGTACCCGCAGCCTTCCAGCAGCGTGCACTTGATCAGTTCGTGCGATTCGAGGCATTCGTCCGCCTGGGCGACGGACGCGTCGGTGATGCCGTTCTTGCCGACGATGAGTTCCGGATTGAGCTGCTGGCCCAGGGCGCGCAACTGCTTGATCTGCTTCTTGGTCAATGCCATGTAACCGTGGTCTCCTTCATGACGCGTTCCGCGTCCGACTATCACAACCTTGCAAACCCCAATAGCATA
>NZ_JEOG01000009.1:0-102178 GCF_006408715.1 Bifidobacterium sp. UTCIF-39
AGGCACAACATCCAGCGAACCAGACGCTGCCATGCCGGGCAACAGAAAGCTAATGTACAGGAATGTCCGAGCTATCGCAAATCGGGCATGATGAAGCGGAACGAAACCGTTGAAAACACAAGCTTCGCTCGGCGTGTCGCAAACCGCTTACAAAACACGTCTACAACAAGTTTATCGAGGAATATTACGAAAAATGCCGCACCTATCCCCCGTACACCAACCTTTCCGCTCTCTGACATAGCGCATTCACCCTCAGTTCAGGCAGACAAAACGGCATTCGCGCATTCAGGGCACCGACCATCCCGTCATCGACGCAACACAATGTGTACGATCGTACACATTTGATGTATGATGATGACGACGGTTGGTTCCCGTCACCGATATCAATCGGTCACGCGACGACAGACTTGTCATCCGTTTCTCTCAACGTCGCCGCGTGGCCGTTCTTCGACGACTATCGCCCATCACCATCACCCATCACCGCAGTCACGAGGGCAAGGCAATCTCACCGACACAAATACCCTCAACGCACTCGGCCGATCTTGGCCTATGCTGTTCCTGTCGCCGCTTTGACGCCACACGGCCCATCGGAAACAGTGCATCCACGGCAATAATTCCGATGCGATGAGGGAACGATCAACGACGACGAACCGCAAACACCGGCGCAACCGCAGTCAACGCCATCGTCGTCTGCGTTGTCATCAACGACGAAACGCCATGTTGTCATCAAAGGCCAAGGAAAGGAACAACGATGAGCTCCGACGCCCGCACGGAACAGGAGTATGCAGTCCACGCGGAATCACTGGGGTTCTACCGGCAGCAGAGGCTCATTCTCGCCGATGTGAACCTCGACATTCCCCGCGGTCAGCGCTGGGTGCTGTTCGGACCGAACGGCATCGGCAAATCCACGCTCGTCTCCATGATGGCCATGCGCATGTTCCCCAACGTCGGACACATGACGGTGCTGGGTTCGCGGACCGTGGGTGGTTCCGATATTCAGCGGCATCGTCGTCGCATAGCACTCGCCTCGGCATCGTTCGGCAGGGAGATCAGCCCGATCGAGGATCCACTCAACGTGGTGATGGACATCATGCGCGGACAGTTCGGCAACACGTGGAGAGATCATACCCAGGACGAGATCGATCGTGCCATGGACATCATGGAACGGTTCGGCATCGACTATCTGGCCGGCAAGCAGATGACACGCCTGTCCGAAGGCGAGCGAACGCGCGTACTGATCTGCCGGGCGTTGCTCGCCGACGCCGATCTGCTGATTCTCGACGAGCCGACGACCGGACTCGACCTGGGTGGTCGAGAGCTCATCATGCGCGAACTCGGGAAAGTAGGCACCGCGGACGACGATCGCACGATCGTGATCGTGACGCATCAGCTGGAGGAGATTCCGGACGGATTCGATCACATCGCTCTAATGGGCCGAATCGATCGCGCGCGTTACGACGACTATTGCGAGCGCCACCCGCAGATCTATTCCACGTTGGAGGGCAATCCGCTGCCCGGCTCGGTGATCTTCACCGGAGCCCTTGAGGACGGATTGACATCGGAACGACTTGGCGCATTGTTTGGCCTGGATCTTGACGTACATCGCGTGGGTACGCGTTGGACGGCGTTGAGAAGGAGATGAGATAGGACCGGTAACGGTTCAATTCGAGGTCGGTGTCGATTCCACGTTGTTCTCGATGCTGACCGTCGATTTCAGCGAAACGCCACAATGCAAAAACGGAAACCTGTTTCCTGTCCTCCCCTTCTCGGGAATCTCCGCACGATTCCCATACACTTCCCGATGCTCTTTATGACGTTCCTCATACAGAGCGCAGCTACCGAATCCGCGCTGATTCACGGATGTCTCCGGTTTCGCGCCCCGTAGAGCGAAACCGCTGCTCGTAATAATGGACCAGCGGCAGAAACAGTTCATCCACGACGGCGACGATGTCGTCATCCGCGAGCGGTTGCATGTTGCGGATGATGGCGGAACGTCCCAGATCTCCTGGCATGTGCATCAGACTGTCCGGCAGTTCGCAGGATGCCCCCCCCCCGTTCGCGGGCGTTGTCCACGGCCATGGCGATGCTCGGACGTTCACTCAATACCGTACGCCTATACAGTTCATGACTGTCGGCATCAAGCCAGCTTGCACCGATGCTGAATTTGGCCAGAATCATCACCGCATCCGATTGCCGCGCCGTCCGCATGGATTCCAATGCTCACCGGAGCCGCCCTGATCGTGGGATTCGTGGCCTGGGACCACCACGCCAGCAATCCACTGATGAAGCTGTCCTTGATGCGCAACCCATCGTTCGCGGCCAATGTGCCCGCGCTGCTCATGCTGAACTTCTCCATGTATGGCATCATCTTCATCATGTCCGCCTATCTGGAGACGGTGACGAGCCACGGCGCGTTCGTCGGAGGCCTGCTACTCATGCCGCTGGTGGTGGCCTCCATCGTCGGCTCCCTGTGCAACGGCCAAGCCACATCCTGGATCGGATACCGCGGAGCATCACTCCTATCCCTGATCATGCTGGCGGCCGGCATGGCCGCGATGGGTGGCGGAGCCTTCCTAGGTGACACCGTCGTGGGCTGGATCCTCCTGATCACCGGTCAGGCAGTGGCAGGACTAGGCCTTAGCGCAGGCCAGCCGGCCATGCTCACCTGGGCGATGTCCACCATGCCCGCCGAGCACAGCGGCTCCGGATCCAGCCTGCTCACCGTGTTCCACCAGTTCGGCTCGATCATCGGCGTGGGAATCTTCGGCAGTATCTCGGGAGGCATGTACGCCACGCGATTCCAGTCCGACGCGAGCGCAGCCGCGGCCGGCACGAACCCGGGCCACCTCACCTCGGCCGGGTCGGTCAATCTCGATTTCCAACAGGCGCAGCGGCTCACGGGGCAGGCCGCAGAGACGCTGAGAACCGTGGCCGCCAAGGCCTACGAATCCTCGATGCTCGCCAGCTTCCTCATCGCCGCGCTCGTCATCGCGATCACAACCACCGCCGTAGCGGCGATCTCGCGCAAGCACAACCTACACGACTGACCGTGGCGGCATCACCGCATGAGCCGCATGACATCTTATCCACGATTCGCCTGGCGCCGCCAATCTGTCCGATGCCCGCTGCGATACGGCGCGAGCGCGCACTTCGTCAAACCGCGCCATAAGCCGTCCCATCGGACGTCCTGCAGAGACGCAGCAAACACTAAAGCAGACTTTTGGCATCGACTACAGCAATGTTATGGTATTATATAGAGCAATGTTATGGTAAAAAGTAAAGCAAAGTTCTGGTCGCAGATTGTAGGCAAGGAGCCACCCATGATTCCAAGACTGCTCACCGAGCAGGCGCAGCGCTCCGCCACTTGGTTTCCGATCGTCTCCGTAACCGGCCCACGTCAAAGCGGGAAGTCAACGCTCGTCGAAAACGCTTTCGCGGATTATACATATCTCAATCTGGAAGATCTCGAACTGCGCAACCAAGCAAACGTCGACCCGATCAGCTTCGTCAGGAATCGTTCCACACATCTGATCATCGACGAGGCGCAATACGCACCGGACCTGTTCTCCGTGCTACAGGTGGTTTCCGACGAGACGAAACAACCCGGCCAATTCATCCTGTCAGGCTCGCAAAACTTCCTTCTGCTCAAGCAAATCAAGCAATCGCTGGCCGGCAGGGTCGGCGTGTTGAAACTGCTGCCGCTTTCGTATGCGGAAGCGCTCACAGCACACCCCGAGCTCACAATCGAGGAGTTCATCCTCGACGGCGGCTACCCTCATCTGCATGCCGCACACATACCGCGCAGCATCTTCTTCGAAAGCTATCTCAACAGCTATATCGAACGCGACGTCACCGACTATCTCGACGTACGCAATCTCACCACGTTCCGCACGTTTCTCCGCCTCTGCGCCCAGCACGTCGGAGGACTGATCAAAGCCACCTCCCTCGCCAATGAGCTCGGCGCCACCTACCGCACTGTCAAATCATGGATGTCGATCCTCGAATCAAGCTACATCACGTTCAGCCTGCCGCCATATTTCGGCAATCTGAACAAACGGCTGACCAAAACGCCGAAGCTATACTTCCACGACACCGGCCTGCTCTGTTACCTGCTGCGCATCGAAACCGTACAGGACCTTCAGGAACATCCGCTCTTTGGGGAAATTATCGAGAACCTCGTAATATCAGAAACCGTCAAGAGATACTACAACGCGTTGAAAACCCCCGAATTGTACTTCTACCGCGACGACAGCAAAATCGAGGTAGATCTCATCGACTGCACGCATTCCCAAACCAAGCCGGAACTCATCGAGATCAAATCCGGGCGCATGTACCATGACAGGTTCGCAAGGCATCTACGATCGGTTGGCACATTGCTGAACGTTCCGGAAACAAACCGCACGGTTGCCATGCGAATCGACAGCCCATACATCGATCACGGCATCAACGTATGCCCCATCCGCAATCTGCTGCTGCGAGGGGAACCTCCCGTCGCATGATTCACGGTTCCTCCGTTTCGCTGATTCGCCGCGCGCCGCCGAAACACGGCGCGCGGCGAATCAACAGCGTCTTCCGACGTCAAGAAACATCATATCCGGATGACGACCTTGCCGGCGGGATGTCCGTCGTTCACCAGCCGCAGGGCATCGCGCACGTCGTCCAAACGGAACTCGTTCGGGTCGATGGTCGGCGCGCCGCCCTGCCGGATGATGTCCGCGACCTTACGCAGCTGTTCGCCGTTGGCCTGGACCATCATGAATCGGTAGGTCACGTCCTTCGCACGCGCCTTGCGATCGTACGACGCGCTGAACAGGGAGAACATCAGCCGCTTGGCGCCCGTTATGCCGGCCCGCTCGGTGAATGCCTTGTTCGGCATGCCGCGCAGGCTCACCAGCACTCCGCCGGGCCTCATGACGGACAGTTCGTGGTCGAACTCGGCCGGACCGATCGCGTCGATCACGTGATCGACCTCGAGACCGGCCTCCCAGTAATGCTCCCTGCGGTAGTCGAGGTACCGGTCGGCGCCGAGGGCGAAGATCTCCTCGCGGGACCGCGCATTGCCGGTGACGATGACCGTCAGATTCCGCGCCTTGGCGAGTGGGACCAGCATGCGTCCGAGTCCGCCCGACCCGCCGGGAATGAGCACGCTCTGGCCTGACTTGGCGCCGAGCTCGTCAAGCGCCTGCCATGCGGTCAGTCCGGAGAGCGGAATGGCGGCCGCCTCGGCGAAATCGAAGCCGTACGGCAACGGCGCCACCGCGTCGGCCGGTGCGACGGCGAATTCGGCGAACGAGCCAATGCGGTCGAACGGCAGTCGCGCCATCACCCGGTCACCGGGATGGAAATCCCGAACCGCCGAGCCGATCCGTTCCACCATGCCCGCGCATTCGTTGCCCAAAGTGAGCGGCATGGCGTAATCCTGGACCATCTTGATGCTGCCGGTGATGGTGAGGATGTCCAGCGGGTTGACGCCGGCGGCCTTCACCCGGATGCGCACATCGTGCTCTCCGACCGACGGCGTGCCGATCTCGTTGACCGAAATGTTGTCGATGGCCTTGCCGGCATCCTTGAGATACCTGTTGACCTGTGCGGCTTTCATGGTTGTTCCCTTCGTTGTATGTCCTTATGTTCCGTGCTGCGTTATTGTCGATGGCCGACGGCTGCCGGCCATCGACGGGATGTCATTTGCGTCTATTCGGTCCTCAGCGCGATGACAGGATCCTGCTTGGCGGCCTTGCGGGCGGGCAGGAAGCCGCCGATCAGGGTGATGAGCACGCTGATGGCCACGAGGACGATCGCGTACGGGATCGGCAGTCCCACGGAGAGCGTGCCGGCGCCGAGCAGGTTCGAGACCACCATGTTGGCCGGGATGGTCAGCAGCGCGGTCACGCCCACGCCCAGCAGGCCGGAGGCGAGGCCGACGATGATCGTCTCCGCGTTGAACACCTGCGAGACGTTGCGCTTGGATGCGCCGAGCGCGCGCAGGATGCCGATCTCCTTGGTGCGTTCGAGCACGGAGATGCGCGTGATGATGCCGATCATGATGCACGAGACCACCAGCGAGACCGCGACGAACGCGATGAGCACATACGAGATCACGTTGACGATCGTGGTAATCGAGCTGGTCATCAGGGCCACGTAGTCGGTGTAGGTAATGCGGTGGTCCTCGTCCTTGCCATCGTTGTATGCCTTGATGGCGTCGGAGACCGCCTCCTTGTCGTCGAAGCTGTCGGTGTAGATGCTGATCGATGACGGGGCGTCGGTGTTGACCTTACCGAACGCGGCGAGGTTGTCGTCGGCGGTCCTGCCGTCCGCGAACACCTGGCCGGTGAGCACGTCCGTGTCCGGCTTGGACTCCTGCGCCTTGACGATCGCGCTGTCGTCGGCGCGGTCGATCATCCAGTCGGTGAGTTCGGGCGTGTAGGCGACGGCCGTGACGATGTTCGCGCCCTTCGCATCCTCCATGGGGCGGATCACGCCGCTGATCTTCAGCGTCCTGCCGTTGGTGCGCAGCGCATCCCAATTGGCGTCGCCATCCGCAAGGTAGGTGAAGGTGCCATCGCCGTCGTCCTTGTACCGGTCGGAGGCGGTCGTCAGCGTGAACTCACGTCCGACGAGATCGCCGTAGTCCCAATCCATGGCCGGCGCGTCCCCGCCGTCCTCGATCGCCTTGGCGGCGTCCTTGTACTGGTCGGCGGTGATCAGGCCGAGCTGATACATCGTTCCGGCAGACAGCGAGTTGTTCCGGTCAAGCACGAGCACCACGTCATCGGCGCTCTTCGGCCACGATCCGGAGAGCATGTCGTAGCTGTCGAGCGTGGCCTTGCTGATGCCCTTGCCGTCGGCGCCGGGAGTGAGCTGGGAGAAGTTCGGCGCGGTGGGTTTGGCCGGCGTCTGGGACATGGACTCACCGCCTGCGCCGGACTGCTTCTGCCGCTCCGCGAACGCCACGCCCAGCAGATCGTTGAGCCGGCTGCTCTGGAACTGCGCCTTGCCGCTGCCGCCGTTGCCCTGATGCTCCACCGCGTTCCAGTCGACGTCGCCCTTCATGCCGGGCGCGGCGATGTTGAGGATGACCGGCGACGGCGACTTCTCCAGCAGGTCGGTCAGACCGTAGCTCAGGATGTAGCGGCTCACGTACATGAGGGCGAACAGGAACTCGAATCCCTCGCCCGTGACCTTGGTTTCCTTCGCCTGCCTGAGCGATGCAGCCGCGAGGACGATGGAGTCCAATGAATCGTGCTTGGCTCTGACCTCCTTGATGACGCGGCGGTTCTCGCTCACGAGGCTCAGGTCGGCGCGGATGTAGGTGGCTCGCTTCTTGGCGCCCATTGCGGCGGCCTCGGCAAGGAACCGATCGCCCTTGCCCTGCGAATGCCCCACGACGACCACGGAGTCGCCGCGCCTGAGGTAATGCATGGCCAGACCCCTGCCCATGCCGTCCGTGCCGCCTGTGATGAGGATCGTCTTCATGTTCACTCCCGGATGATGAGGTATTGATGAATTCCAGTTGATAGCTTTACTTTATCAAGTAACTGGATAAAGTAAAGTAGAGAAAGATAGTATAGTAACTTGCAGAAAGTAAAGCTGGAGGATGCGATGAAGATAACCGAGGACGCGGTATGCGTCGAATCACTGCGCAATGTGATGGGCGTTTTCGGCGGGAAATGGCCTTTTCTCATCATGGGTGAGCTTCACGAGGGCCCCAAACGGTTCAACGATCTGAACAAGGAACTGAAGATCAACACGAAGTCCCTGTCCGATACGCTGAAACGTCTTGAAGCCGAGGGCGTAATCTCCCGTACCGTCTCGGACACCACGCCGGTCACCGTGGAATACGCGCTGACGGACAAGGGACGCGACTTCGAAACCGTCTTCCACGCCATGCGCGACTGGTGCGTCAAGTGGCAGTACTCCGGGGAGACGTCGCACACCGCGCACACCGCCCGCTGATTGCACGACCGCAGTCGCCCAATCCGGCCACCCAATGACAGCGCGGAACGTTTGGTCCGTTTCAGCCCATTTTCGAGCCCAAAAACGAACCAAATGTTCCGCGCTGTGAGTTCCCAGCTGCGAGTGTTACCATTCCAGCCTTTCCGTTACCATGGTGGGCGGTGGTTTGGCATGAAAGCGATCGCTATGCGGACAGACGCCGCACCGGGCGACCGGCATGCGCAAACCGACGGAACGGCGAAATTGCAATCTTTATTAAGGAGTAACTGCAAGTGGCAGAGTTCATCTTCCAAATGATCAACGCTCGCAAGGCATACGGCGACCGTGTGATTCTCGACAACGTGACGCTGAGCTTCCTGCCTGGCGCGAAGATCGGCGTGGTGGGCCCCAACGGCATGGGTAAGTCCACGCTGCTCAAGATCATGGCCGGAATCGATACCGTGTCGAACGGCGAGGCGACCCTGACCCCGGGCTACACGGTGGGCATTCTACAGCAGGAGCCTCCGCTGGACGACGACAAGACCGTGGGCGAGAACATCAAGATGGCGTTTGGCGAGATCGCCGCCAAGGTCGCCCGATTCAACGAGATCGGCGAGGAGATGGCGAATCCGGACGCTGACTTCGACGCGCTGATGGAGGAGATGGGCAAGCTGCAGACCGAGATCGATGCGGCCGATGGCTGGGATCTCGACTCGCAGCTCGAGCAGGCCATGGACGCCCTGCAGTGCCCCGACCCCGACACCCCGGTGTCCGTGTGCTCCGGTGGCGAGCGCCGTCGTGTGGCACTGTGCAAGCTGCTGCTTGAAGCTCCCGATCTGCTGCTGCTCGACGAGCCCACCAACCATCTGGACGCCGAGTCGATCCTGTGGCTGGAGCAGTTCCTGCACCAGTACAAGGGTGCCGTGATCGCCGTCACCCACGATCGTTACTTCATGGACAACGTGGCCGAGTGGATCTGCGAGGTGGACCGCGGTCAGCTCTACCCGTACAAGGGCAACTACTCCACATATCTGGAGACCAAGGCCAAGCGTATGGAGATCCAGGGTGCCAAGGACGCCAAGCTGGCCAAGCGACTCAAGAACGAGCTCGAATGGGTCCGTTCCTCGCCGAAGGCCCGTCAGGCCAAGAACAAGGCCCGTCTGGAGCGGTACGACCAGATGGAGCAGGAGGCACGCAACAACAAGAAGCTCGACTTCTCCGAGATCCAGATCCCGGCCGGCCCGCGTCTGGGTTCGCTGGTGCTCGAGGCCAACCACATCCACAAGGCGTTCGGCGACCGCGTGCTCATCGACGATCTGAGCTTCACCCTACCGCGTAACGGCATCGTCGGCGTGATCGGCCCGAACGGTGTGGGTAAGTCCACACTGTTCAAGACGATCGTCGGCCTTGAGCCGCTGACCAGCGGTGAGCTGAAGATCGGCGATACCGTGAAGATCAGCTACGTGGATCAGAACCGTGCCGGCCTGGATCCGAAGAAGAACCTGTGGGAGGCCGTGTCCGACGGTCTCGACTTCATCGAGGTGGCCGGCGTGGAAGTGCCGACCCGCGCCTACGTGGCCAGCTTCGGCTTCAAGGGCTCCGATCAGCAGAAGCTCACGGGCGTGCTCTCCGGTGGTGAGCGCAACCGTCTGAACCTGGCGCTCACCCTGAAGCAGGGCGGCAACCTACTGCTCCTCGACGAGCCCACCAACGACCTCGACGTCGAAACGCTCGAATCGCTCGAAAACGCATTGCTCGGCTTCCCGGGCTGCGCCGTGGTGATCTCCCACGACCGTTGGTTCCTCGACCGCGTCGCCACGCACATCCTCGCGTGGGAGGGCGACGACGAGAACCCGGCCAAGTGGTACTGGTTCGAGGGCAACTTCCAGGCCTACCAGGAGAACCGTGTGGCCCGTCTCGGCGAGGACGCGGCACGTCCGCATCGCCTGCACCGCAAGCTCACCCGCGTGTGATGCCACGCTGATACGCACAGCATGCGCATACGAAGGGGCGTTCCCTTGGAGAGATCCGGGGGACGCCCCTTCGTCGTCTGTGCAGTCGTCCGTGCGGTCGTTCGTGCGATCATACGGACAACGAAGTCCGAATCAGCCGTCCCGGTGTGTCCGCCCCACCATGAAACCCAATGGACACACCGTCATCTCACGTTCACCTATCTCACGAAGTCGTTACATGACACACCAAAGTTTCTTTACTCACGCCGCATAGACTGCTGTGCAGACATATTGAATCAGCCTATACGTGAAGTGAGGAAAGCTATGCCGGTCAAGGAACAAACGCCACTGGAACATCTGATCAAGGTGCTTCATCTGGGAGAGCCCTCCTCATACCGCAACCACACGTATATCAACGGCGAAAGCCTGTACTTCCCCACAGGCCGCGTCTACGGCGGGCAGGTCGTGGCGCAGTCCGTGGTTGCCGCCGCCCGAACGGTTGATGAGGATCGTCTGCCGCATTCGATTCACGCGTATTTCATCGCGGCCGGCGACATCCATCAGGACGTGCTGTTCGATGTGGAGAATCTTCGCGACGGCCGCTCGTTCTCCGCTCGCCGCGTGAACGCCACACAGGCCGAAGGCCCGATCCTCACCGCCATCGCCAGCTTCCAGAAGCATGGGCAGGACGGCGTGGAGTTCGCCGACCCGATGCCCGAGAACGTGCCGGATCCGGAGACATTGAGTTCGGCCAAGGAGCTCATGGAGCCGTATGCCAGCCAGTCGGAGTTCGCCAACTATTATGCGACCAAGTCCGCGTTCGATATTCGTCACGTGAATTCCACGGTGATGCTTGGCAGCGATAACACGGCGAAGACCCATGACAGCGGACGGCAGATGGTGTGGATGAAGGTGGACGGAAACGCCGATGTTCCGCAGCTGTGCCATCGCGCCATTCTCGCCTGCGGCTGCGATCAGATCATGATGGAACCGATCGTGCGCCGTGCGGGATTGAGTTTCATGACGCCTGGCATTTCATATGCGACGATCGATCATTCGATGTGGTGGTATCGCGACGTGGATGTGAACCAGTGGCATCTGTATGTGCAGGATACGCCGACCGCGGCGCATGGCCGAGGCCTGAGCTATGCGAAGGTGTACTCGCAGGATGGCCGTTTGGTTGCCGCCATGAGTCAGGAGGCCATGGTTCGTGTTCCGGAGTCGGCGACGGCGAAGACCGCGACGGCGGCGAAATAAAAAACGACGACGGCAACCAGCAACACGGTCATCGGATCGGCGATCATGCCCAGATAACCGTGAGGGCTTCGTTCCGATCACATCCGTTCGAGATGTCTGATCGGCACGAAGCCCTCGTTGCTTCACGCGGCTGTTTCATGCGTCGTCTGCGTCACGACTTCTGCGTCACGACTGTTCACGGGGTGCAAGCACGTTCGCCAGATGGCTCATCGTCATCACGGATTCGGCCGGCAGATAGGCGGGATCATCCTCATCCACCGTCGGGTCGGGAATCGTATACACCTGAGCCGGGGTATCGGGGAAGATCACCTCCTGCTCCTTCGACCGTTCGCGAATCCAATCGGCCAAGGTCCGATCGTTGTGGAACACCAGCATATTCGAATCGTCAAGGGCACCGGCGACGTCGGCGTACGTCGGATAGTCAAGGTTCACGGAGATCGCATCGCGGGCACGGGACAGGGTGGGTACCGCGGTCTCGTCAAGTTCCCCCATCAGAGCGCTGAACACCGCGTCGATGCCACGGTATACGGCCACTGGATTCTTCCGCTGGTTGGAGCGCGAGTACACGCTGGAAACGAACCATGCGTCCGGGTCCACGGGCACTCCGCGCATGGGCTGGTTCTTCTTCCAGTTCTTGGTACGGCGTACGTCCACGATCGGCTCGTCGTCGGGTCTTCTGACGTGGACCGCCACATGATTGCTCATCAACGCCCAGAGCGATCGGGCGTCCTTGAACCGCCGTGCGTTGCCGGAACCGTCGGCCGCGGCATGGGCCGCTCGCTGGGCGAGGTTCTTCAGGCTCACCGTCTTGCCGTCGGACGCCGCGGTCTCGATCCGTTCGTCGTCCACGACGGTGGCGTCGTTGCCGTCGAGCAGATCGAGGACGTCGAGGAACAGATTCGGCAGATTCGTATAGTATCGATCGGTCGTCAATGGATACTGTTCGTGCTCGCCATATACATGCACCGGGCGCAGTTCCCCACCATCGCCGGCGACCCACAGGGCGATGTCACGCGTACCCGTGATTATGCGCAATTCATAACGTGTCATGCTTTCCATTGTGTCATACACGTGTACATGCGAGTCGCGGGTACGCCCCAGGCCTTTCCCTGCCGGCCGGCTTACTGACGATCGTCGCCGCCATTCCAATGACGATCATGTTTGCTCCGGGTAGTCGAAGAGACAGCGGTGGCGTTCGTGGAAGTGGCGGCCGGGGTGGCCGGAGCCGCGCCGCGCAAGCGTTCGGTCTCCTTGACCTTGGGATGCTCCGGCCCCTCGCGTGGCGGCAACTGACACCAGTACTCCCCCACGATGCCGATGATCATATCGGCAAGACAGACCACGGCGCTCACTCCGCATTCGATGGCCGCATTGGCATAGTATTCGGCATCGAGATGTGGCAGGCACATGACCAGCTGGCCGCCGTACCATCCGACGAGGGCGGCACCGGCCACGCCCAGGGATTTGGCCAGCACGAGCGTGTTCACGGCCCGGGACATGCTCATTTCCCTGAGATCGCCCTTGATGTACCGGCGCACCTGCCATGCCATCACCAGCACCAGTATGCCCATCAGCGCCAGCAGCACGGGAACGATCCAAGGAGCGCCCGTGAACGTGTATTCGCTATGTTCGGTGAGCTTGACCAGCATCACGCCGGCGAATCCGCCGAGAATCACCGCGATGACGTAATACCACCATGGCGTACGACGTGCCTTCATATGTTGTCTCCCGTCAGTTCGTCCGTGCCGGTGTCCGCTGCGCTATGCTTCCGCAACGGATCCGCCAAGGATCCAACCATCCGAAACCTTGTGCACCTCGTCATGGTCCGGCGTGTTTGCGAGTAGTTCGGTCACACGGCCGCCATGCGGTCCCGCGAGACGGGCATCAGGATCGAGATCGGCCCATGGAGCGAGCACGAATGCCCGCTGCCATGCACGGGGGTGCGGCAGCGTGAGATGCGGGTCGGCGCTGATCTCACCGTCATAGTCCACGATATCGAGGTCGAGCGGACGCGATCCCCAATGCACGTCGTGAGACCGTCCGTGCGCGGATTCGATGGTCTGCAGGGCGGCGAGCAGGGTCTCCTGATCCAGCGTGGTGCTCACCTGAATCACAGCGTTGAGAAAATCGGGTGTTCCCGGTTCCATGCCCCATGCGGCCGTTCGGTACAGCGGGGAGATGCCCGTGAGCTGATTGCCGGGAACGCCGTCGATCGCCACCACGGCGGCTCTCAGCGTCTGTTCCACATCGCCGAGATTGCCACCCATGGCGATCACCGCGGAATGTACTTTTGGCGTGGAAACCTCTGAATCCGAGGACCGGTCGGCTCGGGTGCCGGTCATATCGCCGGTATCGACCGACGCCGATCCAGCCGCGGATGCCGCGATCGAGGCCGCAGTCGGGTTCTCGTCATCGTATCCGTCACGTGCGCGCTCGATCGTCACGCTCACGTCGTCGAACGGCACGGTGATGGGCGCGTTCGGTTTGTGCACGGTGACGATGACGCGACGGATGCGATGCGACAGCAGGATCGAGTCAGCGATCTTCGCAGCCAGACGTTCGATCAGATCGACATGTTCGCCTTCGATGACGTTGACGATGCGCTGAGCGATCTGGCCGTAGTCGACCGTTTCCGTCAGGTCATCGGTACGTCCGGCCTCCGAAAGATCGAGGAACATCGTGGCGTCGACGATGAACGGCTGCGGTTCGGCATGTTCGAAATCGAATACGCCGTGTGCGGCTTCGGCGCGGATGCCGGTGAGACGGATGGAATCCATGGGATCGGTGCCTTTCAGAACGAATGATGAAATGATGATGGATGACTTGACTGCTTACCGCTGACGGAAGTTGCGCCACAGCGTGCCGGCGTGCACGGCGGCGACGGATCGGGGAACATCGTGCACGCGCACAGCCCACGCACCATGTTCGGCGCAGAGTGCGGATAGCGCGGCGGTCATGGAGTCACGATCCTCCATCGTGGGCTCAGCGAATCCGGCTTCCTGCAGCATGGCGGTGACGAACCGTTTGCGGGACTGTCCGATCAGCACCGGATAGCCGGTCTCCTCGAACGTCTCAAGCCCGGCGAGCAACGGCAGATTATGTTCGATGCCGGGCTTGGAGAATCCCAGACCGGGATCGATGATCACCCGTTCGGGATCCACACCGGCGGCGAGCACCGCATCGACCTGTGCCATGAGCTCGTCCTTGACGTCGCGCAGCACGCCGTGCTCATAGACGGACGTGTCGGCGTCGGGAACTCCGCCCTTGCCGCCGGCGAGCCAGCCACGCCAGTGCTGCACAATGTACAGGCAGTCGTGATCGGCGACCACATGCGGCAGGTCGGGATCAAGCCGGCCGCCGGAGACGTCATTGATGATTTGTGCCCCTTCGTTGAGAGCGGCAAGCGCCACGGACGAACGGGTGGTGTCGATTGACAGCACGGCATCGTGGTCGTCGTTCAGCAACGCCTTGACCGCGCCGGTGACGCGTGCCAGCTCATCCTGTTCGCTGACGCGCTTGGCACCGGGACGCGTGGACTCGGCACCGATGTCGATCAGATCGGCCCCATCCTTCATCATCGCCTCACCGTGCTCCCGCGCCTTGACGGGATCGAGCCAGAGGCCGCCGTCGGAGAACGAGTCCTCGGTGATGTTGAGCACCCCCATGACCAGTGTGCGGTCGGGGTTGCGTAGTGCAGTGATATCGGTCATGTGATGACCCCCTTGTATACACGACTGAGGGTGGCCGCCGTTCCGCGACCACCCTCAGTCAGATTTCCCAGATTTCCGCCGTCATATCAATGGGGCGGATCAATGCTGTGACAGTATCAGGCTCATGGCTTCGGCGCGCGTGGCGGGCTGTCGCATGATTCCGCGCACCGCCGATGTGGTGGTACGGGCCTGCGACTTCTTCACGCCGCGCATCGACATGCACAGATGCTCGCACTCGGTGACCACGATTGCGCCGCGGGCATCCACATAGTCCATAAGCGCATCCGCGATCTGCTGGGTGAGTCGTTCCTGCACCTGCGGTCGACGAGCGTAGACCTCCACCAGACGGGCGAGCTTGCTCAAACCGGTCACGCCCTCCTTGGAGGGGATGTAGCCCACATGGGCCACGCCATGGAACGGCAGCAGATGATGCTCGCACACCGAGTAGAGCTCGATGTCGCGAACCAGCACCATCTCCTCGGTATCTACCTTGAACCGTGCGGAGAGCACGTCCTTCGGATCCTGATGCAGACCGGCAAAGAGTTCGCGAGACGCCCTGGCTATACGGTCGGGGGTGTCGAGCAGTCCTTCGCGGTCGGGGTCCTCACCGATGGACTTGAGGTAGAGGCGTACGGCCTGACGCACGCCCTCCTCGTCGAATGCACCCTGTGTCTGTTCCTCTTGTGCCTGTGCCTTCTGTGCGACTTCACTCATCAGGCGGCTCCCTGAGTGGCATCGCCATTGGCGGAAGCGGCAGAAGCGGCGGGGTCGGCAGGGGTGGGGGCGCTGTCAAGACCGGCATTGCGACGCAGCGATTCGGGGATCGGCACGGGAGGCAGATCGGAATCGGGGCGACGGTCGTTCGACAGCCACACCTCACGCTGCGGCGCCTTCTTCACCTTGGAGAAGATGACGGCCAGCTCCTTCTCGTTCAGGGTCTCCTTGACGAGCAGCTGACGGACGAGCTCGTCGAGCACCTCGCGGTTCTCGTTGATGATCGTCCATGCCTCGGTGTGCGCGGTCTCCACGAGACGAAGCACCTCATCGTCGATGGTCTCGGCGGTCTGATCAGAATACTTGCGCGGGCTCAGGCCGTCCATCACCGTGGTCTGATCGTCGTCCGACGCCCACTTGATCGCTCCGAGCTTGGAGGAGAAGCCGAACTCCACCACCATCTTGCGGGCGATGTTCGTGGCCTTCTCAATATCATTCGAAGCGCCGGTGGTCGGATCGTGGAAGACGATCTCCTCGGCGGTGCGGCCGCCCATGGCGTAGGCCATCTGATCAAGCAACTCGTTGCGGGACTGGGAATAGCGGTCCTGCGTGGGCATCACGGCGGTGTAGCCGAGCGCACGGCCACGAGGCAGGATCGTAACCTTGGTCACCGGGTCGGTGTTGTTGAGCGCGGCGGCGACCAGCGCATGACCACCCTCGTGATATGCGGTGTTGCGCAGCTCTTCGAGGGCCATGCCCTTGGAACGGCGACGCGGGCCGGACAGCACACGATCGATGGCCTCGTCAATGGCACGGTTGTCGATCAGCTGGGCACCGGCACGGGCGCACAGCAGCGCGGCCTCGTTGAGCACGTTGGCCAGATCGGCACCGGTGAAGCCGGGGGTACGCACGGCGATCATGTGCAGATCGACGTCCGGAACGAACGGCTTGCCCTTGGCATGCACCTTGAGAATGGCCTCGCGTCCCTCCAGATCCGGAGCCTCGACGGCCACCTGACGGTCGAATCGGCCCGGGCGCAGCAGTGCCGGGTCAAGCACATCGGGACGGTTGGTGGCGGCGATGATGATCAGATTCGTATCGTTGTCGAAGCCGTCCATCTCCACAAGCAGCTGGTTCAGGGTCTGCTCGCGCTCGTCGTGTCCGCCGCCCATGCCGGAGCCACGCTTGCGGCCGACGGCATCGATCTCATCGATGAAGATGATGGCGGGAGCGTTCTTCTTGGCCTCGTCGAACAGGTCACGGACACGGGACGCGCCCAGACCCACGAACATCTCGACGAAGTCGGAACCGGCCATCGAGTAGAACGGTACGCCGGCCTCGCCTGCGATGGCTCGGGCCAGCAGCGTTTTACCGGTTCCAGGAGGACCATACAGCAGCACGCCGCGCGGGATGCGGGCACCCAGGGCCTTGTACTTGGACGGGTCCTTGAGGAAGTCCTTGATCTCCTCGACCTCCTGCAGTGCGGCATCCTCACCGGCAACGTCGGCGAACTTGGTCTTCGGAGTGTCGCCCTCCAGCAGCTTGCCCGTCTTCTTGCCGCCCATGCCGAACATACCGCCGCCGGCTCCGCCCTGCATACGACTCATCAGCCACCAGAACAGGCCGAAGATGATGAGGAACGGCAGCAGGGAGCTCAGCAGATACGTCAGCATGCTGGTCTGCGGCACAGTGGAGGTCCAGCCCTTGGACGGGTTGGCCTTCTCCACCGCCTGCGAGACCTGGCCGCCCTGCGCGAACACGTAGTAGAACTGCACGTTCTTGCCGTAGTTGCGGATCTTGCCGGTGTCGGGATCCTTCTTGCTGAAGTCATCCTTCAGCTCCAGCTTCACGGTCTGCTTGTTCTCGGTGATCTCCGCGTACTGCACGGCACCGTCCTCAAGCAGTTGCAGACCGTCCTGGGTGTTGATGGTCTGGGTGCCGCCCATGGAGAACATCTGGAAACCACTGATGGCGAGCAGCACCAGCAGCGTGACCCAGATCCACGGCGACTGCCAGAACGGACGCTGCGTCCCATTGCCGTTTTTGTTTTTGTTCTTGTTGGACTTACCGCCCCGACCCCCATCGGGATTGGTGAACGGGTTGCCGTTATCGCCCCTGTTCGGGCCCGGAAAGCTCATGTACTACTCCTGGTTTTCTTGATATACCTTGGGATTGAGAACCGCGATCGAATCAAGATTGCGATACTTTTCGTCATAATCCAAGCCGAATCCCACCACGAATTTGTCGGGAATCTCGTACCCGCGGTATTTTACGTCGATATGCACCTTGTGACGTGCCGGCTTTTCGAGCAGGGCGAACACCTCCACGGAGGCGGCGCCACGACGCTTGAGCTCCTTGATCAGCCAGTCAAGCGTGATGCCGGAATCGATGATGTCCTCCACGATTAGCACATGACGTCCACGCACATCGGTGGAGAGATCCTGACGGACCGTGATCTTGCCGGAGCTTTCAGTACCCGATCCATACGATGACAGGCTCATGAAATCCATGGACACCTGAATCGACAGGGCCTGGGAGAACGATGCCAGCGTATTGATCGCCCCCTTCAATACTGCCACCAGCAACAGATCCTTGCCGGCGTAGTCACGACTCACCTGAGCTGCCGCCTCCTGAATTTTGGCGTCGATCTGCTCCTTGGTGACGAGTTCCTCAATGATGTCGTCTGGGATGTCAGCGATTTTCATGCATTCCATCATGGCACAGGAGAATGACGTGATTCTGACGGCTTGCTGAGTAACCGCTGGAAAGACGCACGGCACCTTGACCATGCCAGTCGACGATCAACCGATCGATGGCCTCCACATGCCGGGAAGATGTGGGGGCGCCAGCCTCGGTGAGCAGTCGTGCGATCACCCTCGTGCGGATCGCCTCATGCTCCTCGGCCAGCGTTCGCGCGTCGATTCCCGCAACAGCTTCGCCATGGGCGAAGTCCACCGCATGATCGTAGACGCGGGCGGCCTGCATATCGAGATAGTCCTTGTCCCGTTGCGCGATCCGCGCACTGCGGGCCAGATGCGACACCATGTCGGTTTTGATGAAGTTCGTCAGATACGGCAGCAGCGCGATACGGATACGACTGCGCAGCGGTAGGTCGGTCGACAGTCCTCCCTCATCGGCGGTGCCGCCATTGGTCGGGTCGTCCCACCATTCGATATCGCGGCTGACGCACACGGCGGTGGTCTGTGCCCGGGTGAGGTCGAGGAACGGCCGGGCGAAGGTCACGCCATCACGCTCGATCACGTCCGGCATGCCGGCCAGCGAATCCAGGCCAAAGGTACGGGTCAGACCAAGGAGCACGGTCTCCGCCTGATCGTCGCGCGTATGGGCGAGCAGCACCGCCGCGGCGTCGAGTTCCGAAGCCACGGCGGTAAGAGCCTCGTAACGGGCGTTTCTGGCTGCCGCCTCCACGCCGACTCCGGCGGCCTCCACGACCACACGGCGCACGATCACCGGGGCCATACCGAATCCGCGGCACTTGTCCGCGGCCTCCCGCGCCACATCGGCCGAGCCGAACACCAGCCCATGGTCCACGATCACCGCGCCGCAACGCACGCCGAGCGTGCCGCACACGGTGGCGGCGACGGACGACAGCGCCAACGAATCCCTGCCACCCGAGCAGGCGACGAGCACCAGAGGGGCGGTGCGATCAGGCCGGTGCACCCCATGTCCACGCTCTCCTGATCCTTGGATTCCCAGCATTTCCAAGCATCGACGCACATCGCCGATGGCCTTGCGAAGTTCCGGCGTATAGGTCATGGGTCACAGCTCCGGCAGTTGGCCAACCAGATGGTCAAGCGCCTGAATGGCGGACCACATGTTGGCGGGGTTGTTGATGATGATCGCGAATGTCAGCACGCCTCCCTTGGTCCGCGAGACATTGCCGGTCATGGACGTGACCGTGTCGAGCGTACCGGTCTTGAGACGGATCAGACCGTTGGTGGACGAGGGGAACGTGTGATGCAACGCGGTGCCGGACAAACCGCTGACGGCGAGCGCTTCGCTGGCGGACGCGACGGCGGTGCCGGTTTGCGCGTACTTGGATTGGGTCTGCATCAGGGTCTCCACGGTGAGCTGCGTGCCGGTGGACAGACCGGAGCAGTCGGCCATGGTGAGACCGGTGGTGGTGATGCCGTGCGCTTCGAGGATGCTTTTCACGGCTTTGGTGGCACCTTCGGGAGAGTTGTCCTGTCCGGTTTTGATGGCGGTGAGCCTGCCGAACAGTTCGGCTTCTGTATTGTTGGAGTTCTTGAGCATGAAGCTCATGATCTCACTGAGTTTCGCCGAGCTGACGGACGCGATGGGCTTGCTTTCAGGGGCCGTGCCTTCGGCGGTCGAGGTGACGGTGATGCCCTGTTCGCCGAGTTGCCGGGCGAATTCGGTAGCGGTGTCGGCGGCGGGGGTGGAGGATCGGGGCGGGAACTTCGAATCGACGTCGGGGTTGGTGGGCTTGGTGGTGCCATTCCAGTTGCGTGCGCCGTCGATGGCCATGGATGCCATGGGAGCGGCGTTCATGAGGTCGACATTGTTGGCGCCGATGGTGTCGGGCAGGCGTTTGCTGCCGAACAGGGAGTCGTCGTAGGCGAGGGCGACCGTGGTGATGTTCTTCTCGCGGAGCACGGCCGTTGTGCGTGCGACCAGTGTGGCGATGCCTGCCCTGCCGTTGATGTGGTTGGGGTCGGATTCGCCTGATCCGAGCAGCATATCGCCGTTGCCTTTGAGGGTGAGCGTTGCGGAGTCGCCACTGCCGGTGAGATACACGTCGGTGTCGAGCGTGGACGACATGTCGAGCGTGGACGCGGCGGCGAACGCGGTCAGGGTCTTGAGCGTGGACGCGGGTTCGCGAGCGACGGTTTCATTGCGTTTCACCACGGCATTGCCTTGTGCGTCGGCGATGATCAGGGAGAAGTCGTTCCCTACGCCTTCCGCCGATGCGAACTCGTCGACGAGCTTCTGCGCCTGGGCCGCGTCGATCGTCGGACCGTTCTGGAGCTGTCCGGTCAAGGTCTTCACCGTCCGGGTTTTCGCCGCGGCGGGGAAGGTGATCGGCTGCGCGGATGTCGAGGTGAGCAGACCGGGTGCCATGTCGGCCGCGTCGGCCACGATGTAGCCCACGGCGAGCAGCACGGTGACCGCCGCCGAGACGATCACCGTGATCTTGCGTCGGCCCATCGTCTGACGGTGGATACGCATGGACCGCCTGTCCCCCGGATTGGCGGGAGCGTTATCGGCAGTGGATACGGTCACGATTCCTCTTTTCGTATGCTTTCGTAATGAAGTCTACGATGGTTCCATCCGGCGGATCAGCGGCCACGATGCTCGATGGGTTTCCAACCGGGCTTGGAGAACATGGCCTGGAACGAGATCGGAATATAGCTGATCAGGTAGATGGGGAAGCTCAGGCAGTAGGCGACGAGCTCCTTGTTCGTTGCGTCGATCTTATCCCGTTCGGCGATGCAGGTGATGGCCGCCAGCGCCATCATGCCGATCACGGATGCCACACCGCCCACGATCCAGAAGTTCAGCGAGGCGAGTTGGCTTGACAGCGAGACGAATCCCAGAGCGACGAACAGGCCGGCGAGCGCGGTGCGGATCACCGACAGTGCGGTGAACGGGCAGATCAGCAGCGTCAGGTCGATGCAGGAGAAGTCGCGCTCCTTGATGGCCCTTTGGATCATGGCCGGACCGTAGTAGCGGAATACCTGCAGGAATCCTCGGCTCCACCGCAGGCGCTGACGCCAGCTCTGCTTGAAGGTGACGGGCTGCTCATCGTAGAGCACCGCGGTGCCGCAATAGCCGATGCGGTCGCCGTGAAGGATCGAGTCGAGTGTGAATTCCAGATCCTCGGTGAGCAGGTGGAACTTCCATCCCTCGTTGCGTTCCATCACCTCACGGGAGAACATGAATCCAGTGCCGCCGACGTGGCAGCTGGATCCGAACACCATACGGGAGTTGTTGAGGAAGCGCGATTCCCTGACGAACCATAGCGCCGATCCGGAGGAGACCCAGTTGTCGTCGAAGTTGACGGAGTTACGGTAGCTGGTGAGGATGCGGAAGCCCGACTGGAAGGCGTTGTTCATCTGCGTGAAGTAGTCCTTGTCGAGCAGATTGTCCGCATCGAATACGAAATAGGCGTCGTACTGTTTTGTGGCCCCCGAGTCGATCATGGTGTTGAGCAGGAATGTCAGGGCGAATCCCTTGCCGATTTGTGTCTGGTCGAATCGTTCCACGACATGGCATCCCTTGGATCGTGCGAGTGCCGCCGTGCCGTCGGTGCAGTTGTCGGCCACCATCCAGATGTCGATGAGTTCGCTGGGATACGTCTGGTTCTGTATGCAGTCGATGAGATTGCCGACCACGGTCTCCTCGTTGCGCGCCGAGATCAGCACGGCGTACCGCTTGTTCTGCGGCGCCTGGGGGAATGTGGTGGTCTTGGCAAAAAATCCGGTGAGCAGACACACCGCCTGGTAGATCATGCCGGCGGCTCCGAGTACGAACAGCAGTACGTCGATGGCGGACAGCAGGGCCATTTAGCGCCACTCCTCCCTGGCACTACGGCCGGTATCGGTATCGTTCGTGTCGGAACGAACGGATGCGTTCTGATCATCGCCGTCGTGATCGTTAACGGCATCGTCTACCGTATCATCCGCAGCATCGGACGGATTGAGATCGGGCTTGACGGCATCGGGTTTCACGGTGTTCTTCGGAATCGCCACCGTCTGTGAGTCGTCGAGTTCGGCGGCCGTCGAGTATCCGGCCAGTCGGCTGTGCACGTAATCGAGTTCGTCACTCATCGCGGATGCGTTCACGCGGACGCGGGCGGTCGAGCCTTGGGAGGCACGCGGCATGTGATCGGTCACGGGCTTGACCACATGGGTGGCGAACGCCTCCACGCCTTCGACCATCTTCGATTTCTTCACCGGCTTGGGATCACTCAGCAACGGCGAGTCGATGAGCTCGTACCGCTTGGTGTATGCCTTGAACACGGTCTGGAAGCTTGCGGTGAGCGGTAGGGCGAGGAACGCGCCGAGCGCGCCGAACACCGAACCGAGCGCCAGCACGGCGAGGAATGCGATGGCCGGGTTGAGGTCCATGGTGCGCTGCGAGATCGCCGGAGACAGGATCAGGTTCTCGATCTGCTGGTACACGATGATGTAGATCAGTACGAACATCGCGTACTTGATGCCGTTGGTGCCCCACGCGGAGACCACCGGCAGCGCACCGCCGATGTACGTGCCGACCGTCGGGATGAACTGCGATACCAGTCCGCAGAAGATCGACAACGGCAGCCAGTACGGAATATCGAGCATCATCATGAAGATCGACATGCACACGCTGGAGATGGCCGCCAGGATGATGCGGCTGTACAGGAAGTTGGAGATCTGATCCTGCACCACCGTCCACACCACCAGGAACCGTTCCTGGCTCTTGGGCGCGATCCACTGGCACAGACTGCGACGCATGGCGGGGAAGGCCGCGGAAATATAGTAGGTGACCAATGCCACGGTCATGATGCCAAGCAGCACGTTGAGCAATGAGAACGTGGTGGTCAGCGCCTGATTGGCGAAGTTGGTGACCGTGCTGGTCTGCAGGCTCTTGAACACCTCCATGCCCAGATCCTCCATGCTGGGGACCTTCCAGTTCGTCTGCGATTCGATCACGTCGACGATCTGGTTGTACAGTCCGGGCAGGCTCTTGACCATGCCGACCAGCTGCTGCACGAACATGTTGCCGAACAGCGTGAGCAGTCCGCAGATGATCACCAGCAGGGACACCAGCGTCACGCCGGAGGCGGCACCGCGCTTCCAGCCGTGGCTGACCAGCCAGCGCACCACGGGCTCCACGGCCAACGCGATGAACATGGAAATCACCACGTACAGGATGATCGAGCTGATCTTGCCCCAGGTGTTCCATACGAATACCGCGGCGAATACGGCGATCGCCGCGTACAGCAGACCTCGTCCAAACCATTCCGGAGGCCTTCTGGGATCCCCTTTACCCGGAAACACCGATCCGACGTCGAAGCGTTCTTCCTGACGATCATTCATACGCGACATTATTCCCACCGACGGTGACATGTAATCGGCGATTATTGCGGCGAGGCATGTCAACGATACGGTTTCGTTTACGAAATGTTTGCTTGACAAACGTCATGCAATCCCCGCTCTCGCGTATTGTGGGAAACGTGCTTACCGTCTCGATTGTGATTCCGGCATGGAATGAGGAAGAAAGAATCGCCGACTGTCTGCTCAATGCTACCCGGCAGACCGTCCGACCCCACGAGGTCATCGTGGTGAACAACCGATCCACCGACAACACCGCGCAGGTGGTACGGGACTTCATCAAGAACCATCCCGACGATAACGTCATCCTGCTCGATCAGGATAAGGAACAGGGACTGATCCCCACCAGAAACTTCGGTCTTAATCACGCCACGGGTGATATCCTTGGCCGGTTCGACGCCGACTGCATGATCAAACCCGACTGGGTGGAGGTCGTGACCGGCATCTTCACCGAGGATCCCGAGGCCATGGGCGCCACCGGACCGGTGATGTACTACGATATGCCGTCACGTCATTTCGGGCTGAAGGGCGACAACTCGATTCGCAAGCGCATCTTCCGCGCCGACGATGGGCGACCGCTGCTGTTCGGATCGAATATGGCATTGCGCGCATCCGCCTGGCGACAGATCTCCGGCGAGGTGTGCCGTGACAAGTCCGACGTAATGCATGAGGATATCGACATCTCGCTGCACCTGATCGGCAAGGGGCTCAAGACCGTGTATTCACCGCGTATGATCGCCGGCATGAGCGCGCGTCGCATGGATACGTCGCTGTCGTCGTTCCGCAATTACATGCGCCGGTTCAAGAACACGTTCGACGCGCACCCCCAGCATTGGCGCAAGCATAAGCCGGAGATCCTGTTCACCGCCATGTATCCGGTGATGCATCTGTTCTACCCGGTGTGGCAGAAGGTGCTGGATTCCGCCGATATTAATCCGGCCGAGGCCGCGTGGATCAACGAGCAGATGGAGCTCGCGGAGAACGAGGGCAAGGCGCTCTATGACGAGACCTCCACCGATGAGGAATGGGATGAGGAGCACGCCGAAGGGCAAGCCGGTCAGAATCAGCAAGGCGAGTGAACCGTGCTGATTCCGGTGCGTGTACCGGAATCCGTGTCTCGAGAAAGACTACATGACGAAGGGGAGCCCGTACGGGCTCCCTTTCCTGTTGTTGGTTGTTGTTGATCGTTCATTTCATTCCGCTCAGGAGTTCCTCCGAGGGGGATCCTGAGCGGAATACGGGCTGGTTACATGAGGCTCTTGTAGATGGCGAGGATGTCCTCCTCGGTGGCCTTGCGCGGGTTGCCCGGGGTGCACACGTCATGGAACGCGTCATGGGCCAGGGGCTCGAGGTCGGCCTCGGTGGCGCCGACCTCGCTGATCGTGGTCGGGTTCTTCAGGTCCACCGTCAGCTGGTGCACGGCCTGGACCGCGGCCTCACGCACGGTCTCGAGGTCGGCCGTGTACGCGTCCGCCACGCCGAACGCGTCCGCGATGTCGCGGAACTTCTCGCCCGTGTAGTCCTTGTTGTACTCCATGACCGGGGCCAGCAGGATGCCGTTGGCCACGCCGTGCGCCACGCCCAGACGGCCGCCCAGCGGGTGCGCCATGCCGTGCACCAGGCCCAGGCCCACGTTCGAGTACGCCATGCCCGTGATGTACGACGCGTACGCCATCTGCTCGCCGGCCGGCACGTCGCCGTCCGCGCTCTTCGCAAGATTCTTCGCGATCATGCGGATCGTCTGCATGCTCAGGCAGTCCGACAGGCTCCACGCGCCCGGCGTGATGAACCCCTCGATCGCGTGCGTCAGCGCGTCCAGACCCGTGGCCACCTTCAGGCCGCGCGGCATCGAATCGGTCAGGTCCGGGTCCACGAACGCCACGATCGGGATGTCGTGCGGGTCCACCGCCACGAACTTGCGCTTGTTCTTCGTGTCCGTGATCACGTAGTTGATCGTCGTCTCCGACGCCGTGCCCGCCGTGGTGGGCACGCCGAAGATCGGCACGCTCGGGTTCTTCGTGTCGGCCACGCCCTCCAGGGACAATACGTCGCCGAACTCCGGGTTCGTGGCTATGATGCCGATGCCCTTGCACGTGTCCTGCGGGCTTCCGCCGCCCAGACCGATCAGGAAGTCCGCACCCGACGCCTTGAACCGCAGCACGCCGTCCTGGATGCACTCCACCGGCGGGTTCGGCTTGACGTTGTCGAACACCTCGTACTCCAGGCCCGCCGCGTCCAGCACGTCCGTGACCCTCTTCGCGGTACCCGTCTCCAGCAGCACCGGATCGGTCACGATGAACGCCTTCTTAAAACCGTGCTTCCTCGCGACCTCCGGGATCTCCTTGATCGCGCCACGACCGAAATACGCCGTCTGATTGAAAATCATCCTGTAGACCATATGCTCTCCTTTGACTAAGGTCCGTATCGGTTGTTGCGAGACCTTCCCACGATGGCAGGCTCGCTTCGGTACTCATCGTACCGCCGATTTGACCGTTCCAGCGACGATTCTCCCAAAATGTCTTATATCGTCCCTATATATGGGACGTCATGCAGGGTTTGCTACCTTGAAGAATTTCCCCTCCGCCACACAGCGACGACATACGGGCCGAAAAAGACGATATCGGCGATTCGTAGTGGCTTACGGACGCTATGACACCCTGGAACGTCCGTAAACCACTACGAATCGCAGGAAACGTCTTTTTCAGCCTGTAATCGTATATACGTTCGTCATGGAAACCGCAGATACGACAACCGTGGATACGACGGATACGAAAAATCCCCGACCGGATGTACCGGACGGGGATTCAAGTGGTGGCTCCGAGCGGCATCGATCCGCTGACCTAACGATTTTCAGTCGTTCGCTCTACCAACTGAGCTACAGAGCCATTGAACAAAAAACCCGGCATGGACCGGGTTCTTATCCAAGCGACTCCGACCGGACTTGAACCGGCGACCTCCGCCGTGACAGGGCGGCGCTCTAACCA
This sequence comes from Bifidobacterium sp. UTCIF-39, assembly GCF_006408715.1. Lineage (NCBI taxonomy): Bacteria > Bacillati > Actinomycetota > Actinomycetes > Bifidobacteriales > Bifidobacteriaceae > Bifidobacterium > Bifidobacterium sp. UTCIF-39. Next base: position 26,631 of record NZ_JEOG01000009.1, read on the forward strand.
ACTGAGCTACGGAGCCACATTGACTTCGCTTGAAGCAACGAGTAGAAATATTACATGAAAGTGGGAATGACGCAAATCGAGCATGCCGTTCGGCGTGTCGCGCTATGCCCCCAAGCCGCATAATCGTTGAAATATCAAGGAAATGTACTTGTTTACACACGATTCTATGATTGTGTTTGGTTTTGCGCGCATAATTGCCCATCGGTGGGCTATACTGAAGATGTTAGAAAAGATAACAAAAGCGAGCAAAAGTGAACATTTCGTGTCGTGACCAACGACAATCGTCCGTCATTCACACGATCACCCCGCCCGCAATGTCAGGAAGGTACACCATGACAGTTCTGGTCACAGGAGGCTGCGGCTACATCGGCGCACACGTGGTCCACGCCCTTCATCAGGCCGGCGACAAGGTCGTCGTCGTTGACGATTTGAGCTACGGCAAGCCCACCCGCATCGAGGGATCCCGCCTGTACGGCATGGATATCGCCGCCCCCGGTGCCGGCGAGCGCCTGGCCGAGATTCTCGACGCCGAGGACGTTGACGCCGTGATCCACTTCGCCGCCCGCAAGCAGGTTGGCGAGTCCGTCGAGAAGCCGCTGTGGTACTACCAGCAGAACATCAACGGCATGCTCAACGTGCTCACCGGCATGACCAAGTCCAAGAAGGCCAAGAAGCTCGTCTTCTCCTCCTCCGCCGCCACCTACGGCGTTCCGCCGGTGGACGTGGTGCCCGAGGACGTGGTGCCGATGCTGCCGATCAACCCGTACGGCCAGACCAAGCTGTTCGGCGAGTGGATGGCCCGCGCCTGCGAGGAGCCGTTTGGCATCCGCTTCTGCGCACTGCGCTACTTCAACGTGGCCGGCTGTGGCCCGGTCGAGCTTGAGGATCCGGCCATTCTGAACCTGATCCCGATGCTGCTCGACCGTCTGAAGAAGGGCAAGGCCCCGGCGATCTTCGGCGACGACTACCCCACCCCGGACGGCACCTGCGTGCGCGACTACATCCACGTGAGCGATCTGGCCGACGCGCACATCGCCGCCCTGAGCTACCTCGATCGCGACGAGCGCAAGTACGACGCCTTTAACGTGGGCACCGGTGAGGGCACGTCCGTGCGCCAGATCGTCGACGAACTCAAGAAGGTCACCGGTCTGCCGTTCAAGGAGACCGTGATGGGCCGCCGTGCCGGCGATCCGCCGCACCTGATCGGCTCCCCCAAGCGCATCAACGAGGAGATGGGCTGGCACGCCAAGTACAACGTGGAGGACATCGTCCGCTCCGCATGGGAGGCCTGGCAGGCCAACCCCGAGCACCACATCGACGTCGAGAACTGGAAGCAGGCCGACTGATCGAGTGGCTCGGTAATCACATCCAGCCAACTCCGGAAAGGGGCCGGCAGCCGTCCAACCGTGGCGGCCGTCGGCCCCTTTCCCGTTATCGAGGTCCGTCGCATTCGCCACGATTCGCTAGGGTGGATGTCATATATCGCATTCACGACCAGCAATCGGAGTTTTTCAATGAACGATTCCCCCAGCATGCCGGCACCGAGCGCATCCGGCACCGCACCCGCCGCCGACCGTCCGTACGAACACCGCGAACTCATGTCGTTCGTACGACGCTCCTCACGACTCGACAAGCGCCTGCAGAAGGCATGGGACAACTATGCCGACACCTACCTGCTCGATCTGCCGCAGGTGGGAGGACGAGAGCTGTCGGTCTCCCCCGACTTCCGTTTCGATCACGCATTCGTGGAGCGCACATGGGGCAACAGCCACCCGATGATCGTGGAGATCGGAACCGGGCAGGGCGAGAACATCGTCGCCGCCGCGCAGAACAACCCTGACGTGAACTTTCTGGCGCTGGAGGTGTATCGCCCCGGCGTGGCGCACGCACTGCTCAAGGCAGGAAAATACGAACTGACCAATCTGCGTGTGGCCGAGGTCAATGCCCCCGATCTGATGGCGGTCTGCGAAACCGGACTGCTTAACGAGGTCTGGACGTTCTTCCCCGACCCCTGGCCCAAGACCAGACATCACAAGCGCCGTATCGTACAGGCCCCGCTCGCGGCCGAGGTGCATCGCGCGTTGAAGACCGATGGACTGTGGCGTATCGCCACCGACATCGAGGATTATGCCCTGCATGTGCATGAGGTGATGGACGGCCGCGACGACTTCGACAACATCGGAACACGTATCGTCAGCCTGCCCACCGAACACGTCAGCAAGGGAACCGCCGACACCGCCGCATCCCTGCCCCACGCCGACTTCACCGAATCGGAACGGTTCGACGGCCGAGTACTCACCAACTTCGAAAAGAAGGGCATCGACGCCGGACGCGTGATCCACGACTTCACGTATCGCGCCCGGTAGGTCGTCAGCCGTTGTCAACGGTTATTCGCGGCCGTCGCCGGATAGTGACGGCCGTGGATTGTCACGAGACCCCGGTGATGTGCTCAAATCATTGCAAATACAGCGTTTTGAACACATCATCTGATCGCGACACGCCGAGAGTTGCACATATGGGACGACTCCCGTAATATCAATCGAGTTGTCCGCCCCCGTCGTCTAACGGTTAGGACATCAGACTTTCAATCTGACAACGAGAGTTCGACTCTCTCCGGGGGTACGAAATCAACCGCAAGGTTGGATTTCATGAGTAGTTCACTACTTGTGGCTCCGTAGCTCAGTTGGTTAGAGCGCCGCCCTGTCACGGCGGAGGTCGCCGGTTCAAGTCCGGTCGGAGTCGCGAATGGAGAAGCCCGGTTTCGGCCGGGTTTTTCACTATTCATGGCTCTGTAGCTCAGTTGGTAGAGCGAACGACTGAAAATCGTTAGGTCAGCGGATCGATGCCGCTCGGAGCCACCACTCAGATCCCCGCCCGGTACACCCGGTCGGGGATTTTTCGTATCCGGGGTTCGCACGACGAACACGACGAACGTATATACGATTACGGGCTGAAAAAGGCATTTCCGACGATTCGTAGTAGGGTACGGACGTTCTGACACGCGGAAACGTCCGTATCCTGCTATGAATTGCCGATATCGTCTTTTTTAGCCCGTATATCAGGGGCCGCCACGGCTTGGCGGTCGCTCTGACCGCCAAGCCGCTGTCAGAGCTGGGTTTCGATCCAGTCGACGATGTAGGGGGCTACTTCCTCGATCTGGTCGATGGCCACATCGAACTCGCGCGGACCACCATACCAGGGATCCACCAGATCGATCCGGTCCTCCTGACCGGGTTTGGGCTGCGGCAGGTTCGGATCAAAGCTGCGGTACATGTGCACTTCCGCCCGCTTGCCCGCAGGCAGTTGCCGCAGCAGAGCCCGCATATGTGACGCGGTCATGGGCAGGAACAGATCGGTCTGCTCGATCTCGTCACGGGTGATGCGATGAGCGAAGTGATGCGGATCAACCGCGTAACCACGTTCACGTAGCACCTTCTGGGCGCGCGGATCGATCGGATTGCCGTGCTCCTCGCTGCTTACGCCGCTGGACATCACGCGCACGCGATCGCCGAGCCCGCGCTCCTCCACGACATGCCGCAGAATGATCTCGGCCATGGGGGAACGGCAGATGTTGCCGGTGCAAACGGTCATCACCGTGTAACGGTCATCGTGCTGATTGGCGGAACGGGTATCGGTCATGACTTCCTTTCATATTCCACAAAACGATATCCGGCGATGCCGGTGTCGGTGTCCTTGGATGGCTTCATCCATCCGGTCTCACCGGACACCTGCCACAGACCGGCCTCCACCAGCTCATTCAGCGGCGGGGCGAATGTATCGGCGGGGAATTCGGCATCGATCTCGGTGATGAACACCTTGTCGGCGAACGGCAGCGCCTCGCGGAAGATCTGTGCTCCGCCGATCACCCACAGTTCGTTGCGCTCGATGCCATCGTCCGGAATGGCCTCCTGACGAGCCAGATCCAAGGCGTCGTCGATCGAGTCGACCACGGTGGCTCCCGGCGCGCGATACCGATCGTCGTGGGAGATGACGATGTTGTCGCGGTTCGGCAGCGGACGATACCGCTCCCCCAGCGACTCCCATGTGCGTCGGCCCATGATCACCGGATGCGAGATCGTCAGATCCTTGAAATGCTTCATATCCTCGGCAAGATGCCATGGCATGGTCCCCTCGAATCCGATCGCGCCCTCGCGACCGTCCGTGCTACGGGACTGTGCCCAGATCAGATTGACGCGGATCGGACGCAGACCATCGTCATGCAGGTCCTCGTTCTCCCAATCCTCATCGTAAAGCCCGGCAGAACCGGGCTTGGGTTCGTGATAGCCGCTTCGGCTACTGTCATGCTCCATAGAAAAACTCCTTCGTACGCAGTGTTTTCATCCTAACGATCCGGCCAGACGGGGGCGTGCAACAACGTCATTCGACGCCGATCAGCGTCACGCCCTGCGAACCATCGCCGGAATCGTTGAGTCAGACGGCCACCGGTGCCTTGATAGCCGGGTGATGACGATAGTCCACGATCTCGAAATCATCGTAATCGTAGTCGAAAATCGACGCGGCCTTGCGGATGCGGATCGTCGGATAGGGGTACGGTTCGCGTTCCAGCTGAGTGAGCACCTGCTCGATGTGGTTGTCGTACACATGGCAGTCGCCGCCCGTCCATACGAACTCGCCCGGCTCGAGCCCGGCCTGCTGGGCCATCATGAGCGTGAGCAGCGAGTACGAGGCGATGTTGAACGGCACACCCAGGAACATGTCGCAGCTGCGCTGGTACAGCTGGCAGGACAGTCGACCATCGGCCACGTAGAACTGGAACAGTGCGTGGCACGGCGGCAGGGCCATGTTCTCCACTTCGGCCGGATTCCATGCGGAGACGATCATGCGGCGGGAATCGGGATGGTTCCTGATCAGATCCATGACGTTGGCGATCTGGTCGATGGTGCGGTTGGGATCATCGGGGGTCGGTGCCGGCCAGCTGCGCCACTGCACGCCATAGATCGGGCCAAGATTGCCATCGGCATCGGCCCACTCATCCCAGATATGCACATTGTGCTCCTGCAGCCAGCGTATGTTGTTCGATCCCTTGAGGAACCACAGCAGTTCGTATGCGATGCCTTTGAAATACACGGTCTTGGTGGTGAGCAGCGGGAACGATTCCCGTAGATCGAAGCGCATCTGCCGGCCGAACAGGGAGATGGTGCCGGTGCCGGTGCGGTCGGATTTCAGTGTGCCTTCGGTGAGAATGGTGCGCACCAGATCCTCGTACGGCATGGGGATGTCCGTTTCCGGCCGCGCGGGGATGCGTGCGCGAATGTCATCGAGTTGTTCTTGAGTCAAAGCCATGGGCACCAGTCTAGCGACCGGAGAACCCGATGACATCGCTCAGAGGGCACTCGGATGACACTCGGGAAACGGAAACGTGTGATCCTCCACAATGCGAATCCACTGGGAGAGTATATGAACGCATGGAACACAACCGTGGATTACATTGGAGGGTGGAATGCCGGCATACCCGCCGGTCATGCCGGGACATAACGAATTCTTCGATATCAAGGAGGAATCATGGGCAAGCGTATTTGGGTGGAGCGGAACAAGGACGGTTCCTGGGACGCCTTCTCCGATGATGGAGCGCATATCAAGTTCGGCAAGGACAAGGGACAGTTCACGCCTGGCGATCTGATGAAGGTGGCGTTGGCCGGCTGTGCCGCGCTGAGCAGCCAGTTCGCCGTGGAGAGCGCCTGCGGTGAGGGCAAGGGTGCCAAGGTGGTTGTGGACGGCACGTACGACCAGTATCACGACGCCTACATCAACTTCACCGAGCAGCTCACCGTGGACGCCGTGGACGCCGGCCTGAGCCCCGAGGACGTGGAGAAGCTCAAGGAGCGCATCCGCCGCCACGTGGAGAAGGGCTGCACCGTGAAGCACACCTACGAGCAGGACACCCCCTGCCGCATGGACATCACGGTTCGTTCCTGACGAACGGCATGCAGGGGCTGGTTTGACACCGTCCTCACAACCTGAAGATCCCTCCGACGAATGGTTATCGTCGGAGGGATCTTCTCATATGCACGGCATGCCGCGGGCTACAGCGGACGTCAGGCGAAGCCGATCAGTCCTTGTGCTCCGGGTCGATGGTGGCCTCGATGGCGTGTGCGGCCTCGGCGTCGGCGGTGGGCACGGAGACCTCCTGCACGCCGCTGATGTCGTCAAGCGACTTGGGCGTGACATCGGCCGGGGATGCCGGTACCGTGTCGAGACGGGACTCGGCGGCCTCCACGTACTTGCGCGGCACCACATAGACGGGGCTGACGGAGTGCTGCAGCAGACCCTGGCTGGTGGAGCCAAGGATCAGACCGGTGAAGCCTCCACGTCCACGGGATCCGACGACCACCACATCGGTGTTGTGGCTGGCCTCGGTGAGCGCGGTGACGGCCGACCCCGGCACCACGGACTTGGCGATGACCAGATCCGGGAAGCGCTCCTGAATGGGGGCGATGCGCACGTCCAGATCCTCCAGATACGACTCCATGATGCTGTTCGCCTCGGCACCGGTCGCACCGCCGGATGCGAACATTCCCATGCCGCCGAAGCTCGGTACGGCACTCATCACCGTGAGCTTGGCACCCCACTGGTGGGCGAATTCGGCGGCGATGTCGAGCGCCTTGAGACCCCACTTGGATTCGTCGGAGCCCACGACCACCGACGTGATGGTGTTGTTCAGGTGCATGAGGTTGCCGTCGTCGTCGGTGTAGGGCACGACCACGATCGGGCAGTATGCGTAGGCGGGCAGGCTGGAACTGGTGGTGCCCAGCAGACGTTCGGCCAATCCGCCCTTGCCGCGGTTGCCGATGACGATGAGATTGTAGTTGCGGGAAAGCTCCACGAACACCGAGCTCGGATCGCCAGTGACGATAAGCGTGGCGGCCTCAACACCCTGCTCGTCGGCGATCGCCTTGGCCTTGGACAGGATCTCCTGGGCATCGGTATGCGCCACATTGTCGTCGCCCATGGCGGTATAGGTGGCGTCGAAAGAGACCGCGGCATAGCTCGGCAGTGAATATGCGCAGACGATCTGTAGTGTCAGGCCGGCGTGCTTGGCGTAGTTCGCCGCCCACCAGGTGGCCTTGTAGCTGGCATCCGAACCGTCCACACCAACAAGAATGGCCTTTTCGTTGACAGTCATGATGTACCTCCCCTTGTGTGCTGGGAAAGGACCATGCGTCTGTGCATGGCTCCTACTTGCAAGGATAGCGTCTGAAATCACGAAACGCGGGAGGTGCCGTCAGCGAACATGTGATACGTCTGACGTGTGGATATTGGAGGAGTCGGAAACGGCGGTTTTCCAACCGAATACGACGTTGCCCGCATCGTTCTCCGATGCGGGCAACTGATGATGAACAGATGAATGCGTGTCGTCATCGTTCCCATATGGGAGTCAGATGACGTCGATGATGATCAGATGAATCAGATGATGCGGTAGTACTCGAAGTTGGCGTAGGACGCGGAACTGACGATGGTGCCGGTGCTCGGCGTGGATGCATGGACCATCTGTCCCCCACCGATGTAGATGCCCACGTGGCCGGATTTCCACATCAGATCGCCGGGTTCGGGATTGGTGACCTTGACGCCGTGCGCCACGGCGTAGGCGCGCTGATCGGCATCGGTACGACCGATCTCCAGACCGAACTGACGGTATACGTACGAGGTGAAGCCGGAGCAGTCCCAACCGGACGGCGTGGTGCCGCCGTAGACGTAGGGCACGCCTTGGAACTGCAGGGCATAGGAGACCACTGCGGCACCGGAGGCGCTGGTGGGCGCGGTTACGGCGGAGGGAGCGACAGCAGCGGATGACGACGAGTCGGTGGCCGTTGCGGATTCGGACTGTGCGGACGATGAGGTGCGGCCGGTGGAGGCACGGCTGGCTGCGGCTGCTGCCTGTTCACGGGCCTGCTGCGCCTGCACTTCGGCCTCGGCACGGGCTTTGGCGTCCTTCTCGGCCTGGGATTCGGTCTTGGGGACTTCGAGGTTTTCCACACCGCCCCAGCTGGAGTCGCTGTCGACGGATGTTGCGGCCGCTTCCTTGAGCAGGGATGCGTATCGGGACTGCTGTCCCTTGAACGAACGGGATGATGTCACGACATGATCGCCCGCGGCACTGGCCGTGGGAGCAAGGAACGCGGACATGGAGACCACCGCAAGAGCGGATGTAAGGATAGAGAAGAGCCTGACGTGGATTTGTGAGTTCATCATCACCACACGAGTATATCAAGGTGTTGATATCAAGGCATTGGAATGATCGGAGATAAAAAAGCGCCCCCGGATGGGGGCGCCGCACGCAAATCATCGGACTGTCGGAGGCGACGGCACTGGTCGGATCAGAGCACTCGACGGATGGAGTAGCCGCCGGTAAAGGCGACGTTCACCGGAGTGACGGCCGTGCCGACTCGGCTGTTCAGGGAGTTGACCACCTTGCCATCACCGATGTAGATGCCGGCGTGAACGCTGTTGGCGATGATGTCACCGGGCTGGGCCTGATCAAGGCTGGGCACTGCGGTACCGACCGTGGCCTGGGCGCCGGAGGTGCGGGGAAGGCTGACGCCGACCTGAGAGTAGACGTACTGCACGAAGCAGGAGCAGTCCCACTGACGTGCGGCCACGTTGCATCCGCCATAGGTGGCGTTGCCGACGAACTGCATGGCGAAGCCGATCACGGCGGAGGCGCTGGTGCCGTTCACCGGGGTGACGGCAGCCGCGGAGCTGGATGATGAGGAATTGGACGACGTTCCCGCCGTGGTTCCGGTCTGGGAGCTACGTGCATTGGAACGGCTGGCGGACTGGGCCTGCTGTGCGGCCTGCTGACGGGCCGCAGCCTCGGCTTCCGCCTGCGCCTGGGCCTGAGCGGCCGCAGCAGCAGCGGCTGCCTCGGCATCCTTCTCGGCCTGGGACTTGGTCTGCGGAACATCCAGCGACTCGATGCCGCCGTAAGTGGAATCGGAATCCACGCTGGTGGCGGTGGACTCCTTCAGCAGGGCGGCGCTACGGGACTGCTGTCCCTTGAAGGAACGCGACGACGTGACGACACCGGTATCGGCGGCACTGGCCGCCGGAGCGACGAATGCGGACATGGACACGACGGCAAGCGTCGCGGCAAGAATAGAAATAGATTTACGTGCTTTCATCATTACCTCACTACCCTAACACTATGCGCCGAAAACACTCAGAACGTTAACAGCGAGGAACACCGGACGCGACCACGCACATCATCGGTCACGCCCACACGTCGCATACTCGCGACGGTAACGCAAAATACTCGGTACAACCAGTACGGATCAGTAGTGGATGTACTGGAAATCATGCACGTTGGAGAACGTGCGGGACATGGTCTGGCCGTTGAGCGAAGCGCCGCTTTCGGAGGTGACGACCGAACCGTCAGGGTTGATCGACTCGACGATGGCCACATGACCGTAGACGGGGCTGGCACCCTCCTGGCCACGCTGGAACACCATGACATCGCCGACGCGCGGGGTGTTATCGACCCAATAGCCGAGAGCACGCGCGGAATCGGCCCATTCCGCACCGTTGCCGAAGTAGGATCCAACGGGCAGACCGAGCTGCTGGCGACGCAGATACGCCCACCAAGTGCACTGGGAGAACGAATAGGCGTTGCCGGTGTCTCCGGTGGCGTGGTTCGGATTGAAATCGGCAGGCAGATCGGCCGCATCACGGTCCATCAGCTTGGCGACCTCGGGGTTGTCGGCCAACGACTTCGACATCTGCGAGGTGTCGAGCGCATCGGATGCGGACGATAGGCTCCAGGCGGCGGATTCGTCGGCGCTCACACGGGCCTCGGAACGGGAGACCGTGGCAGAGGACACGTCGACGTTGGTGTCACGCAACGTCGTCGTGGTGGAAGACGAGGATTCATCGGTTGCGGGCGTCGAAGTGGTGGCATCAGTCACCAGAGACGAGACCGCGTCGGATGCGGACGGCAGACCGGCGGAGGAGGCCGTGGACGCGTAGGCGACACTGCTGGCGGTTGCCGCAAGCAGCGCAAATGCCGATGCGCTCAGAAACTGCTTCTTGTGGGCCTTCTGACGAGCCGCCTGACGAATGGCCCTACGAGTGGTCGGAGCCCCTTCGTTGAGCATCTTGGCGACCTCAGGCACCACCGCAAGAGGAGACTTCGCATACACTACGGCCGAAGTATGCGCCGCGCGTCCCGGACGGGCAGGCTTGTATACGCGTGCCGAACCGGTGCTCTGGGCATTGGCCTTATGAGCCGCATGTCTCATTGCTAATCACTCCTTGGATGTCTTTGTCCAAACTTGGATAGTAACCGGTCCGCATGACGGATACAAATCGAACCTACCGATCGGAAAGGCGAAACGTTTGACGGACTTGACAGATCAATAACTCTCTGATAAAAGCAATCTTCACCATATTGTCAAATCATCCGAAGCGCTGAAACTCCCCCGGTTTGACCGTGCAACATCAACCCCAATATTTCTTGTCAAACCATCAGTCTTCCGGATGATTTTCGATATATCGACAGAAACGCACAAAAAGAATCATAATGTCCACAATCTCACATTATGAGAAAATATGGCGGTCTGGGTACGCTGGACCACATGATCGAACCCGTGAAAATTCCTATGTCCATGCTGCCCGAAGACGGTCGATTCGGCTGCGGGCCCAGCAAAATCCGTCATAAGCAGGTCAAGGCACTTACCGAGGCCGGATACAACCTGCTCGGCACCTCGCATCGCCAGGCACCCGTCAAGCATGTGGTCGCCTCCATTCGAGAAGGACTGGCCGACTACTTCTCCATCCCCGAAGGATGGCAGATCGCACTGGGCAACGGCGGCGCCAGCGCCTTCTGGGAGGTCGCCTGCGCCTCACTGATCTCGCGCAGGGCCGCATTCGGCACCTATGGATCGTTCAGCGGCAAGTTCGCCACCAGCGCCTCCAAGGCCCCCTTCCTTGAGGAACCCGTCATCTACAAGGCCGAATACGGCTCGTGCGCCATCCCCCAGTACACCGATGACGTGGATGCCTACTGCTGGGCGCAGAACGAAACCTCCACCGGCGTGATGGCCCCCGTCCACAGGGTCCCCGGCAGCGTGGAGCAGGGAGCCCTCACGCTCATCGACGCCACCAGCGGTGCCGGCGGTCTGCCCATCGACATCAGCCAGACCGACGCCTACTACTTCTCCCCGCAGAAGGTGTTCGGATCCGACGGCGGCCTGTGGTTCGCCATCCTCTCCCCCGACGCCATCAAGCGCGCCGAGGATGTGGAGAAGAGCGCCGAACTCGAAGGCGCACGCCGCTGGGTCCCGCCGTTCCTGTCGCTCACCCAAGCGCTCGCCAACTCCCGCAAGGATCAGACGCTCAACACCCCCGCCATCAGCACGCTGGTGCTCATGGACGAGCAGGTTCGCTGGCTCAACGAGCACGGCGGCCTGACCTGGGCGCAGGAGCGCTGCGCCAAGTCGGCCGACATCCTCTACACCTGGGCCGAAAAGTCCGACTACGCCACACCGTTCGTCTCCGACCCGTCACTGCGCTCCAACGTTGTGGTGACCATCGATCTGGACGATTCGATCAAGGCGGCCGCAGTGGTTGCGGCGCTGCGCGACAACGGCATCGTGGACACCTCGGGATACCGCAAGCTGGGACGAAACCAGCTGCGCATCGGCGTGTTCCCGTCCGTAAAGCCCAGCGACGTGGAAGCACTCACCTACTGCATCGACTACGTGGTGGAACACCTGTAGTAGGAGATTCACACGGGTCGAACCGACGTCGGTTCATATGGTGTCCATATATATAGATCAGCAATATGAATCAGCGTCGACTCGAATAATCCGTTAGCAATCACAGACCGGTGGAGGCCAGAAGATAGGTCCCACCGGTCGTTTCATTCCCGCCGTCGATCGACACCGGACCGTCTGAGGCGGGAATGAACACGGCATCGCCCTGCCGCATCGTCACGGTTCGCAGACCACCCCGGTTCACGCCCGCACCCGTATCCGTCACATGCCCGACACGGGAACGCAATTCGCCGGACAGGCAGACCAGCACACGAGGACGATCCACGCACTCGGGCGGAGGCACAATCGCCGAGGTCTCATACCACGGATGACCATCGGAAACACCAACAGCCGCCGCATACGGATCCAACGCATTCACCACACCATATTTGAGCGAGAACTCATCAAGCCCCGGACGATACAGCACGCCATCAGCCACGGCAAAGGACTCCGGACGCCTCACCGGCTCCGGCGAGGGGCGGAGGTTACGCAGCAGATTCGGCACATCCCGGTGCTTCACCGTCAGACCGGCCCTCAGCACATTATCGGAATTCGTCATGATCTCCACCGCCGTCCCCCGAATATAGGCATGGGGAACGCCGGTGGGAATAAACGCCCCCGCCCCGGGAGCCAGATGCACGGCATTCATCATCACAAGCGCCAACACGGCGGAATCGCCCGGAAACGTCCGAGCGGCATCGACGGCATTGCCAAGAGCCGAACGGACGCCGTCGATCATGAATGACGTCTCCCCGCTACCCGCGGCTCCCATACGCGACGCCCGATCCCGGGCGGCGATCAGCAGAGGCAACCAATCCGTCGACTTCCACGCGCCACAACCGCGCACGCCCTGACCGGCCGTCACCGCCAACCAGAATGCACGGAATATGTTTCGTTCCGAATGCCCCCACGATGCCGCGGCTGGAGGCATGCAATCATCCGCCGCAGAGGACATCGCAACGGCATCCCCCTCCAGCAGCCGGACCATCAGCCTGGCAAGATCATGGTCGATCAGCCGAAAGGCCGCCAGCTGCAAGGTAACAGGAGCGAACCCAATGGAGGCGCGAAAATCATCCAGCGCCACCACCATCTCCGATTTGCCCCGATCATCGCGGAACGATCGGACGTCGGCATCCAACGGCACTCCGGCGGCGTTCTCCCGATGGAATCCTGCACGGGCCTCAAAATCCAACGGATGCACCTGCAATGACAACGGCGTGCGAACGGCGATCATCTTGAGCAGATACGGCAGCGCCGGCCCCCATCGACGGGAGACCACCGTGCCAAGCATATGCTCAGGATCACGGCGAATCGCGGCATCCAACGTCATCTCATCATCGCCAAGCACCACCATGGATGGTGACTGCGGGTGTCCCCCATACCATAATTCAGCCAACGGCCCACGCATATCACGCATGGACGGCACCAACGACTGCAGACGGTCATAGGATCCCCATGCATACGGCTTCGGCACCGGTCGAATCGGAATCACGCCATCCCCTTTCCGCCGCCGTGGCCGGCCCCATTCCAACGCGTACCGTCCGGGCACACCCTCCCAAGGTTACCCAACACGCATCGGAAGACAACCCCCGGCGGTAAGGTATTCCCTATGAAATTGGCACCCATTCTCGATCCAGGCGCTCGCAGGCCCGGTCCCAAGCCCGCACAGGTGGATCTGCACAGGGTGTTCTTTATCGGGACGACGCTATGGCTGATCGCAGGCATCGTCTGTCTTATTCTCGTTCTGCTCGGCAAACACGCCACCGGCGCGCTCATCGTATGCGTATCCGGCATGATCATCGGCGTGCTGCTGCTGATCTGGGAGCATTTCAACCGCTGGTATTACCGTCGATTGGGTAATCAGAAGTAGTCCGGTCGGCACGATCGTCGATTCACGATGCATACATTCATAATGCATAATGAATCGACCGTCCGAATAGTGAATACGTGAATTATTTGGCGAGCGGCAGGGAGAAGGTGAACGTGCTGCCCTGCCCTGGGGCACTCCATACCGCCACCGAACCATGATGGGTGAGTGCCACATGCTTGACGATCGCCAAACCCAGTCCCACGCCATCGCCGGTGCGGGGGGACTGATTGGAACCGCGATAGAAGCGCTCGAAGATGCGCGGCTGTTCCTCGCGGGCAATGCCGCATCCCTGATCGACCACACGCACCACGGCATGATCGCCATCCTTGGCCCGTGAGACGGCAACGCCCACCGCCTTGTTCGCCGGGGAATAGTCGATGGCGTTCTCGATGAGCTTGGACAATGCGCCCTGCAACTGTTCGGTCTCCGCATGCACCATGATGTCATCCGCACCGTTGACGATCACACGAATATGGCGGGCCTTGGCAAGCGCCGCAGCGGAATCCGCGGCGATATGCACCTGATCCATCAGGTTCACAAGATTGCTCCGGCTTGGCACCACCTTGGTCTGCGCCTTGATCAGCAACAGCAGATCGGCTACCAGATGACTCAGATGACTCGCATAGCTGCGTACGCGGGACGCCTCCACAAGGATCTGGCTGATATCCACATCGTCCTGTTCCAGATCCTCGCCGAGCGTTTCCAGTGCCCGCGTGGGCTTGATCAGCTGTTCGGTCACATTCGCGACGAAATCATCACGGACCTGTGCGAACCGGTGTTCCTCGCTCACGTCGTCGATGATCACCAGCGTCTTCGTATCGCTGATCTGTCCAACGGTCACCTTCAGCCAGTTGGGACGGGAGACCACCGCCATGCCGTCGCCTTCCGGTGTTTCCGCGGCCAGCCCGTTGTTGTCGCCGTCGAACCGATATTGCTCGGCGTATTGTTCCGGGGTCTGTGTCACAAGTTCGCAGGATCGTTTGCCTCCCGACTTGCGAACGCTGTGCACGGCCTCGAGAATACGGTCGTTCACAAGACTCTGGTCGTTGACAAGGCCGAGTCGATACGTGTCCGTACTTGCCTGCAGCACCTCATCGTTCTCATCGACCACCACCGTGAGCCCGGGAATGACGGACAGAATGCGCACGGTCTCGAAATCAAGACCGTTGTCGTCATCGTCGTCGTCATCACCTCGCCTGCGGGACCGACGAAACCCGATGCTGGCACGCCAGTGCGCAATGGCATCGGTGTTTATATACTGGGAAAGGAACGGATACGCCCAGTTGTACAACCTGGAGATCAGAGCCACGAGCGCGATGAGCATCATCACGCAGAAGATCACGAAGATCACCATTGATACGATCTGGGCGTTTTGCGTAGTCATGGCACTATTGTTGCACGGCGCGGGGAATCCGCTGGGAAATCGCGGAACGTCGCAAGGTGAAAGCAAAGTGAACATGCCGGTGAACACTCAGACAACTCGTGGTTTACACCGTGCGGCAACGGCGTCGTTTCGATGTTCATCGCCTAGAATGGGAAAAGGTTTGCAGCTGACTGTTGCAATGAAATGAAAGGCAAAGAGAAATGCGCGTAATCTTCACCGAGGAGATGAAGCAGGTGGCCGACGATCTCGATCGCATGGCGCAGGAAGTGCGCACCGCGATCCTCGGCGCCGGCAAGGCTCTGCTTGAATCTGATGTCGAAGTCGCCCAGAACGTCATTGATGGCGATCTGGAGATCGATGCTCTGGAAACCAGCGTGATCAACCAGTGCGTGCAGCTGCTGGCTCGTCAGAACCCCGTCGCCACCGATCTTCGTGTTGTGGTGTCCACGCTGCGTCTGGCTTCCACATTTGAGCGTATGGGCGATCTTGCCCGCCACGTGGCCGAGATTGCTCGTCGTACCTACCCCGAGTCCGCACTTACCCCGGAGACCCGCGAGGTCTTCACTCAGATGCAGGACTTCCTCGACAAGACCACCGAAGAGCTTCTCCACGTGCTCAGCGATCGCGACGTTGAAGCTGCCGAGCAGCTGATCATCAACGACGACAAGCTCGATGCTCTGCACCAGCAGATCTTCGACATCGTCAACGGCGAGAACTGGACCGGCTCCACTCAGCAGACCATCGACGTGGTGCTGCTGGGCCGCTTCTACGAGCGCTTCGGAGACCACGCCGTGTCCGCCGCCCGTCGTCTGGTCTACATCGTCTCCGGTTTCGACCCTACCAAGGCCCCGCAGGTCAAGGCCGATTCCTCCGATAACGATCCGTACCTGTCCGCTCCGGCGAAGTAAGGTATGTGCCGATTCATTCGGCATCTTTTCAACTGACAGAACGTCGGTCTTCCGAGATGATCGGGAGGCCGACGTTTTTTCGTTGTCGGATAGTCGCGTTTGTCGGATAGTCGCGTTTGTCGGCGGTTCGTTGACGATTGCAAACGCATCGCTTCTGACGGTTGCAAACCATGAAAACAAGAAAAGGGTTTCCCGCCATACGACGGAAAACCCTTCGGAATGATTCTGAGATTCAGTCTCGGTGTTCTGTTCGGTGACCGTCAGCCATCGATGGGCCGACGATCACCGCTCGAATCACTTGCCCTGGTTGGCCACGGCGGCGGCACCGGCAGCGGCGGCCTCCGGATCCAGGTACTCGCCACGCGGCTTGATCGGCTTGAAGTTCTCGCCAAGCTCATAGACCAGCGGGATGGCGGTGGGGATGTTCACCTTGGCGATCTCCTCTTCGCTCAGGTCGTCAAGCATCTTGACAATGGCGCGGAGGCTGTTGCCGTGGGCGGCGATCAGCACGGTCTTGCCAGACTTGAGCTCGGGGATGATCTCGGACTCCCAGTACGGGGTCACGCGGGCCACGACGTTGGCCAGAGCCTCGGTCTCAGGCACCGGATCGCCGGCGTAACGCGGATCGTTGTTCTGCGAGTACTCGTCGTTCGGATCGATCTCCGGCGGCGGGGTGGCGTAGGAACGACGCCAGAGCATGAACTTCTCGTCACCGTACTCCTGACGGATCTCGGACTTGTTCTTGCCCTGCAGAGCGCCGTAGTGACGCTCGTTGAGGTGCCAGCTACGCTTGACCGGAATCCACAGACGATCGGCGGCATCCAGCGCGATGTTGGCGGTGTTGATGGCGCGACGCAGCAGGGAGGTGAACACGATGTCCGGAAGGACGTTCTTCTCCTTGAGCAGCTCGCCACCGCGCTTGGCTTCGGCTTCGCCCTGCTCGGTCAGCGGGACGTCCACCCAGCCGGTGAACTGATTGGTCTTGTTCCATGCGCTCTGTCCGTGACGGAGCAGTACTAGTTTGTAAGTCATACGGCACAGTTTATGCCAATCTTGCGACGAAAACCATGGAAAACCCTCGCCGTTCCATAACATTCAGGTAAACATTCGGCGTGTGTATTCACTAGTGTGATCACACTTACGGTGAACAATCCATTGATGATCAGGCTCAGTATCGCCGATCGGGTTCATGCCAGCGGCAACGCGGCCGACTGCACTTCCGTACCGAACGACACCGTGCCGATGACAACGATCACGGCAAAGACCAGACACTGCATGCCGGACAGACCCAGAGCACGCCCGAAATCGCGCTTCAACACGGCGCGAATGATCTGCGTCTGCATGATGCCACCGGCCGCAATCCACAACCATGACGCATACGGAGCCCACTCCACCAGCATCAGCGGAATAGCCGCGATCCAATCGGCCACGCAGCATGCGACAAGCGCTATCCATGCGCCACGCCAGCCCAGTCGTACGGCAAGCGTGCGTTTGCCATGGACCACATCGTCGTCGATGTCACGCAGATTGTTGACCATCAGCACCATCACGGCATGCAGTCCGACACATATGGATGCGAGCATCCCCACGCCATCGATGCCATACTCCCCCTGTAGCAACCAGGCCACGCTCACGGGCGATGATTCGCCGATGCCGGTGAAATCGAATGCCGTCACGTTCGGGATGCCGAATCCGTCGAAGGACCGGCAGATGGCGAATTCGGTGCCGAGCGTGGCCACCAGTCCGAAGAACAGGAATACGAACAGTTCGCCGAATCCCGCATATCCGTAAGGATGACGACCGCCGGTGTAGAACCAGCCGGCGATCAGGCAGAGTGCACCAAGACCGATCAGCCAGTACTGACGGCTTGCGATGGCGACGCCGAGACCGCACAGACATGTCAGCGCCGCGGATATGCCGGCGGCGGCAAGCACATGCTTCGGCGGCACCAGACCGGAGGCAGTGAGTCGCTGCGGCTTGCCGGTGCGGCTTTCGTTGGCGCCTCGATGGTCATCGGTGCCGCGCACGCCGTCGGAATAATCGTTGGCGAAGTTCACGGCGATCTGCAGGAACAGGGCCACACCCATGCACAGCATCATCATGCCAAGGAACCGCGGTATCGCACCGTCAATGGCGGTCCACGTCGTAGCGCATGGACCGGTGCCGGTCTCCATTGCCATCAGCACGGCGTCATCGGTCGACAGACACCGCAGTCCCCAACCGTCGTCACGGGTCAACACACCGTACGCGGATGCCGCACCGACGATGACCGGCGCGATCGACGCCGGTAGTGTTCGCGGACGCATCCCCCGCGCCCAAAGTCCCAGATTCATGGTTTTCAGCATAGTGATATGGACGATGTGAGTGATGTGAGTGATGTGGCAGTCAAAGACAACACGCAACAAAGAACGACAAACAGCAAGGTCCCCTCACCCGTTTCCGGATGAGGGGACCTTGTCTCTGATCGCAATGATCGCAATAACGATTCCGTCGATCAGCGGGTGGTGCCGTAGGACTTGAAGAACGCACCCATGCATGCGATGTACAGCACGCCAATCGACATGACGAGGATCGCGCCGAGCTGCATGCCCATCGCATCGGATGCCAGGCCCATGAGCGGCGGGAAGATCGCACCGCCGATCAGGCCGATCATCATCAGGCCGGAGACCTCGTTTTGGCGTTCGGGCAGATGCAGCAGACCAGTGGTCAGCATGATCGAGAACACGTTCGCATTGCCCATGCCCACGCAGGACAGACCGACATAGGCCAGCCACGTCGGCATGCCGGCGATGCCGGAGAACAGGAGGAAGCACACGGCGGCAACGACCATAAGTACGCCGCAGACACGCAGCATCGCCTTGCGGCTGAACTTCTGAAGCAGCACGGAACCGGACAGGCAGCCCAGCGTACGGAACGCGAAGTACACGCTGGTGGCACCGCCCGCGGTCTCAAGACCAAGGTTCGAATGCTCCATGAGGATCTTCGGAGCAGTGGCGTTGATACCGACGTCCACGCCCACATGGCACACGATGCCAAGGAAGCACAGCAGGATGACCGGGCTCTTCAGCAGGGCGAAGCATCCGGCGATGCTGGTGCGTCCGGCGTCGGGGGCGTTTTCCTTGATCTCGTCGAAGCTCAGCATGACGAACGCCAGCACCGCCACCACAAGGTAGATCGGGTACAGCAGCCACCACTTGCCGAAGGTGACCGCGGCCCAGCCGGCGATCAGCGGGGCGATGAACGAGGCGATGGCCTTGACGAACTGGCCGAAGGTGAGCATGCCGGCGAGCTTCTCGTCGTGGGCCAGATTGCCGACGAGCGGGTTGAGCGAGACCTGCATGAACGTGTTGCCGATGCCGAGCAGGCAGAACGAGACGACGATGAATGCGAGCTGTGCGCCCTTGGACGGGATCAGATAGCCGATGATCGGCAGCAGGCAGCCCAGCGCGGTGATGCCGATGCTCACCAGTACGGTATGACGACGGCCGATGTGGTTCATGAGCATGCCGGCCGGAACGGACAGCACCAGGAACCAGAAGAACACCATGGTGGTGAAGATGTTGCTCACCGAATCGGACAGGCCGAAATCGGACTGCACATAGTTCGATGCCGTGCCGACCAGATCGACGAAGCCCATCACGAAGAACGACATCATGACGGGAATCAGCACCGCGAAGGGAGCGTTGCCGAGCTTGTCGGCGGTCTGCGCGGAGGTCGCCTCGACCTCTGTAGGCTGTGCGCTGCTCATCGTTGTTTTCCTCTCCATATCCGTCCCCTGCGGAACGGTCATCTGTTCATTACGACCGTCGAATGCACGACCGTCGAATATGTGCAACAACAACTCCGCGGATCGAAAGGCTGTGGGATTCTTCGATGAGATCACGAAGTAACGTCGTTAAACAATTGACAGAGTTTATTAATAGAACGTTCAAAAAGGCAAATCGACACGCAACGCCCCGGCAACGCCTCGCGGCACAACGCATGACGCGTACGCGACTCGCCGCGCACCGGCCGCCTACCTCCCATATAACGCAAACGGGGACACCCCTTATGGAGTGTCCCCTAGATGATCGCGGCGGATTCACGCCGAACGGCTGACGGAAACAGAACCAGCGTCGCCGGTTCCGTTCGGCCGACTCCGACGATTCCGTTAGTTCTGCAACGGCTTGACCAGCGGGAAGGTGATGGTCTCGCGGATCGTGGCGCCGGTCAGGGCGATGAGCAGACGGTCGATGCCCATGCCCATGCCGCCTGCCGGAGGCATGCCAACGCCGAGGGCCTCGAGGAAGTCCTCATCAATGTCGCAGGCCTCTTCGTCGCCGGCGAGCGCATCCTTGGCCTGGGCCACGAAGCGCTCACGCTGCACGATCGGGTCGTTGAGCTCGGAGTAGCCGGTGGCGAGCTCGAAGCCGCGCACGTAGAGATCCCACTTCTCCACCACGCCGGGCTTGGAGCGGTGGCCCTTGACGAGCGGGCTGGTCTCGACCGGGAAGTCGCGCACGAAGGTGGGCTCGTACAGCTTGTCCTCGTAGAAGTGCTCCCACAGGTGCTCGACGAGCTTGCCGTGGTTCTCCACGTCGTCGCGTTCCACGCCGAGCTTGTCGGCGATGGCGCCCAGATGTTCCACGGAGGTGCCGGGGTGATCGGGGCCGCCGTTGGGCACGATCTCCTCGCCGAGGGCCTCGGACAGGGAGTCGTACATGCTGATCTGCTTCCATTCGCCGCCGAAGTCGTATTCGGTGCCGTCGAGCAGCGTGACCTTGTAGGATCCGAAGACGTCCATGGCGGTCTTCTGCACAAGCTCCTTGACGAGCCGGCCGATGGTGTCGTACGTGCCATAGGCCTGATAGGCCTCGACCATGGTGAACTCGGGGGCGTGCGTGGCGTCCACGCCTTCGTTGCGGAAGTCGCGGTTGATCTCGAACACGCGGTCGATGCCGCCGACCAGGCAGCGCTTGAGGAACAGTTCCGGCGCGATGCGCAGGTAGAGGTCCAGATCGAAGGCGTTCATGTGCGTGGTGAACGGACGGGCGGCAGCACCACCGTGCACGGTCTGCAGCATCGGGGTCTCCACCTCGATGAAGTCGTGGTCGTCGAACGTGCGGCGCAGGGAGGCGACTGCCTTGGAACGGTTGCGCACCATGTTGCGGATATTCTCGTCGGCGATCATGCCGATGTACGGCTTGCGCGTACGGGTGTCTTCGTTGAGATCCTTGTGCAGGGCGGGCAGCGGCTGCAGGGCCTTGGCGGCGATCGCCCAGTCGGTGGCGAACACGGACAGCTCGCCGGTCTTCGACGAGATCACGCGGCCGCGGATGTACAGGTGGTCGCCGAGATCGACGATCTGCTTGAACTGCTTCAGCGAGTCGGCACCGATCTCGCGCTTGGAGATCATGCCCTGGATCTTGGTGCCGTCGCCGGCGGACAGCTGCACGAAGCACAGACCGCCCGCGTTGCGCAGGAACAGCACGCGGCCGGCGATGCCCACCACGTCGTCGGTCTCATCGCCGGCGTTGAGCTTGCCGTCGTACTTGGCGCGGACGGACTCGATGGTGTCGGTGACGTCCAGATGCACCGGGTAGGGCTCGATGCCGTCCTTGAGCATCATCGCGCGCTTGGCGACGCGCATCTGCACCTGCTCGGGGTGGCCATAGGACGACAGATCGCCGAGCTTGGCGTTGTTCGGATCGACGGCCTCGTCCAGCGTGGCACCGGATTCGATGCGGGCGCGGATGTCAGCGTCCTGATTCAGCAGCAGTTCGGCATGTTCAACGGTGGTAAGGTGACGGCGTTCACTGCTTTCCGCAGTGTTTTCGGCAGTGTTCTCGCCGTTTTCGATGATGTCTTCACTCATAACTGCACAGTGTAGCGATGCGACGATACACCATGTACAACACCTGAACAACCGTTGAAAACTAGTGCAACACGCCGATCTTTTGCACGAATCACGAACTCGTGTAATATCTATCGAGGTTCGACGGGCTGTAGCGCAGCTTGGTAGCGCGCTTCGTTCGGGACGAAGAGGCCGCGGGTTCAAATCCCGCCAGCCCGACCACTGACCCCGCTCAGCAATGAGCGGGGTTTTTTATTATTCATCATTGTTCACATCACCATCAGTATCGCCACCAGTAAGTATTCGACCACTGTTCATAGGAAAGCCATGAAGAAAAGTCTTTTTGCGCTGGCACTCGGCGCATTCGCACTCGGCGCCGCCGAATTCGTGATGATGGGAATCCTTTCCCAGGCAGCGCACGACATGGGCGTCACCATCCCCCAAGCCGGACATTACATCTCCGCCTATGCGATCGGCGTGTGCGTCGGCACGCTGATCCTCGTTTTCGGTCGTCGAGTTCCGCCGAAGAACCTCATCATCCTCTTCATGGTGCTGGTGGTTGTCGGCAACAGCATGTCGGCCATCTCCGCGAATTCCGTCATGCTGATCATCGCACGATTCATCTCCGGCCTGCCGCACGGCGCATTCTTCGGCACCGCCACGCTGATCGCCAAGACGGTGGCCGATAAGGGCAAGGAGGCACAGGCCGTCGCCGCAATGGTTACCGGCCAGACCGTCGCGAACATGCTCGGCGTTCCCGCGGGAACCATACTCGGCGAATTCCTGTCGTGGCGACTCGCGTTCGTCGTGCTCGCCGTCTGGGCCGCAGTGACGATCGTGTTCGACGTGGCATGGATTCCTCGCATCCCCGCCGTACCGGACAAGGGTCTGGCCGGCCAGTTCGAATTCCTGAAGAAGCGCGGCCCCTGGCTGATCCTTATCGCCGTGTTCGTCGGCAACGGCGGCGTCTTCTGCTGGTGGAGCTACGTCTCGCCGTGGCTGACCACCGTGGGCGGATACCCGTCCGGCATGGTGCCCATGCTCATGATGCTCGCCGGATTCGGCATGGTGGTCGGCGGCATTGCCGGAGGCAGGATCTGCGACGCATGGCGATATGCCGGAACCGCCGCACTCGGCCAGTTCATCTCCATGATCGGACTGCTGATCATCTTCTTCCTTCCCGGCGGACGCATCGGCACAGCGATCATGACGTTCATTGTGGCGTTCGGTCTGTTCTTCGTCGGTTCCCCGCAGCAGCTGCTCATGGCGAACGCGGGCAAGGGCGGCGGCGAACTGATCGGCGGCGCAACCGTACAGGTGGCGTTCAACTTCGGCAACGCCGTCGGCTCCGTGATCGGCGGTACGGCACTGACCCTGACCAATATGGACTATCATTTCACGGCACTGTCCGGCGTTCCGCTGACGTTGCTGAGCGTGATCTGCCTTATCGTGTACTCGGCCCGGCATGAGACGAATACCGGCGCCTACGAACGCATGCGCGAAGTGCATGTGTGACGGTACCGTCACGGCCTAGTGATCGTGTCCATATCGCTGCGAATGGGTGAGCCCGACTGATAATGGCGAACGGGTATGACGAACGGGTTGAATCGGTGGTTCGGACGACCATCGGATTCGACCCGTTCGTCGTATTCGGCTCCATTTGGTCCAGTGTGGGTAAGATCACAGCCGTTTCATATGATCCGCGTCTTCCTCGTATCGTACGGACATCTACACTGGGAAACGGAAAACCGCGGGACACGACGAACGTGCCCGCCGCAACCGACCGGATCAGGGGGATGCATGGGCAACGAAGCGAACAGCACATTCGACGTCAACGGATTCATTCAGGGACTGGACGCCATATTCTCCGCGCACGACGCGGCCACCGAGGCGGAACCGTACCTGTTGCAGGCGCTCGACGAGGCACGTCGGCTCAACGATGACGCCGGACGGCTCACCGTGATCAACGAACTGCTCGGCTTCTACCGTTCGCAGGGCCGCCACGACGACAACCTGCCGCTGGTGACGGAATCGCTTGACCTCGCCAAGCGGATGGGGCTCGAAGGCAGCGACGCGTGGACGACCACGCTGATCAACGCCGCCACCGCCATGCGTGCCGCCGGCAAGTACGACGATGCGGAACGGCTCTATCGAGAGGCCCTCGAATCCTCGGAGAAGACCCTCTCCCCCACCGACCGTCGTCTGGCCGCATTGCACAACAACCTCTCCATTCTCTATAGCGAGACCAACCGATACGAGCCGGCCGAGCAGGAGCTGCGCAAGGCCCTGCACATCCTCGAATCGTCCAGCGTGAATGCCGCCGAGGATGTGGACGTGGCGTCCACGCATACCAATCTTGCGCTGATCCTGCTCAACGCCGACCGTGACGACGAGGCCATGAAACACGCCGCCGAGGCGTTGCGTATCTACAAGCGCGGCCATCTGGAGAACAGTGCGCACTTCGCCTCCGCACTGGCCGGCTACGCGCAGGCCTGCTTCCACGCCGGACGACTCGACAACGCCGTGCGCGCCTACCGCAAGTCGCTGGCGGTGATCGAGGAATGCTACGGACACAACGACTACTACACCATCACCAAGGAGAATCTGGACGCCGTCGAGCAGGCCGCAGCCAAGGCCGGCGTCACCGTTCCGGCCGACGACGGGTCCGACTTCTGGAACGATGACAGCGACCAGTTCGCCGACGATTCGCAGACCGCCGCCAGAATCGCAGGGGCCGCGCAGGAATTCGATTGGCGCATCCAGCATGAGGACCAGCCGATGACGTCGTCGGCGGCTGCGGCGAAGGCCAAGGCGGCACCGCGAACCGACACTGGCGCGAACGCGAATATGACGTCGGCCGGCGGCGCGAACACTGCCGCAAGCACCACCCCGCGCGCGTCCATCCAGCCGGAGATCAGCGGACTGGCACTGGCGAAGCAGTACTGGCTGCACTGCGGCAAGCCGATGATCGCCGATCGCTACCCCGAATATCAGGGCCGGATCGCCGCCGGACTGGTCGGGCACGGTTCGGAATGCTACGGACTCGACGACGCCATCTCGCAGGATCACGATTTCGCGCCACGGTTCTGCCTGTGGCTCACCGACGAGGATTACGCCGCGATCGGCGAGCGCCTGCAGCATGATTACGAGACGCTACTGCCGCATGAGTTCATGGGGTTCACGGTGAAGACCGCCGATTCCGCGACGCCGCGCGCCCAGGGTGCCAGCCGTCGCGAGGGCGTGTTCTCGATCGGTGATTTCTTTGAAGGCATCACCGGATACCGCGAGGTGCCGGGCAATGATCCGTCGAAGGCCCACGAATGGCTGATGCTCGACGAGGCCACACTGGCCGCCGCCACGAACGGGCAGGTGTTCGCCGACCCGCTGGGACAGTTCTCCAAGACACGTCAGGGATTCAAGACCATGCCCGATGATGTGCGCGTGGCATTGCTGTCGCGCAGGATCGGCATGATCTCGCAGGCCGGACAATACAATTTCCCGCGCATGATCGAACGCGGCGACGGCGCGGGCGCATGGCTGTCGCTCAACGAGTTCGTCAGGGCGACCGCCTCGTTCGTGTATCTGGTCAACGAGCCGATCACCGTGGGGTATCTGCCGTACTACAAGTGGAGTTTCGCCGCGCTGCGCCGGCTCAGCCGCGGACTCGCCACCCGCATGTCGGACGTGTGCGAGCAGCTGGAGACGGTGCTGCGTCTTTCCTCCGCAGCCTGCTACGGTGGTGCCGGATTCGGCGAAGGCGGCAAGGGTTCCGGTCCCGCCGTGGCGCAGATCAACGAGATCGTCGATCACGTCTGCGCGGAGATCGTAACCGAACTCAAGCGCGACGGACTCACCCGCAGTGACGAGACCTTCCTCGAATGGCAGCGGCCGTACGTGGAGGAACACATCGCCAATCCGTGGCTGAAGAGTCTGTGATCATCACAGGGCCGTTAAGGCCATTCGGCTATCAGGACCATCAAGGCCATCAAGGCCATCAAGCATCAGGGTTATCAAGCATCAGGAAGCGAGCACCATGGAAAACACCACAACATCGGACAAGAACGTGCTGACGAGCACGCTGTGGTACGACGATCAGCACAATATCAACGAACAGGCGCACAAGGCCGAACTGATCGTACGTCATGAATGGCAGCAGTTCCAGCAGGTCAATAACGAGGGCGGCCGCGCCAACTGTCAGGGCAACTGGCCCACCTTCCACCAGATGCGCATCAGCCAGTTCCTCACCTGGCGGCTGGATCTGCTCGACAGCTATGCGCAGGATCTTGACGACGCCGACGAATCGGGACGCAATCTGCTCACCGAGAAGTACGCGCGCATGATGGAGTCGACCGAGCCGGAACGGTATCATGCCGAACTCGAACCGTCCCTGCCCGTGCTCGACCCGGAACGCGTGGCGGCGCAGGAGGCCGTGATCAAACAGCAGGTGGCGTGGGCGCGCGATTTCCGTGAACGGTATCCGAAGCTCGGTCAGGCCATGCGTGTGCTGACCACGGACGAGGATGTGATCGGCACGACATCGTTTGAAACGTATCTGCGCGGCGAGCTCGGCACATATTCGGACCGCACGTTCCACAAGTACGCGCTGATGGTCATCGATCTGCGCAACGCCGGAGTGAATCTGACCGAGCAGACCATCGCCACGACGGTGATCCTCGGTGGTTTCGACGGTCTCGAGGAGGCCGAAGCGGCGCAGTAACCGGCGTCCGGCCGTCGGCGCGCGCACGTTACGTGGGCCGTGTATGTTACGTGGGCCGCGCACCACATAACGTGGGCCGCGCACGGCCCGCGTAACATACACGTATAATCGTTGAAATTTCAACCTTATTGCGTATGCGTTACGTGGGCCGCGCGCGGCCCAGGTAACGTTGCGCGGTCAGGAACACGGCCCACGTAACACCATACGTCCTATGTCAGGCACCGGTCAGGCACCGGAAATAAGCGGAAATCCCACAATGTGAATGGGTATTCCTTTGCTGGACATCCTGTTTTATGATGAGGATGTTTCATCAATCAGAGCATCGCCGCCCGTCCATGACTGTCGCGTTTATCGATGACGGGGGAAATCGAGGGCGGCGTGACTCCCAACATGCTAAGGAGCATGATGCTGAACAACGAGTATCTCAAGCGCGTCTACGCACAGGTGGAACAGCGTGACGGAGACCAGCCCGAATTCCTGCAGGCCGTGCGCGAGGTCTTCGAGACCCTCGAGCCGGTTGTCGAGAAGCACCCCGAGTACGAGAAGAACGGCGTTCTCGAGCGCATCGTCGAGCCCGAGCGTGTGGTCAAGTTCCGCGTGGCCTGGGTCGACGACGAGGGCAAGGTGCAGGTGAACCGTGGCTACCGTGTTCAGTTCAACTCCGCCATCGGACCGTACAAGGGCGGTCTGCGTTTCCACCCGACCGTGAACGAGGGCGTCATCAAGTTCCTCGGCTTTGAGCAGATCCTGAAGAACAGCCTGACCACGCTGCCGATGGGCGGCGGCAAGGGCGGCTCCGACTTCAACCCGAAGGGCAAGTCCGACGCCGAGGTCATGCGCTTCTGCCAGGCCTTCATGACCGAGCTGTGCCGTCACATCGGCCAGTTCACCGACGTTCCCGCCGGCGACATCAACGTGGGCGGCCGTGAGATCGGCTACCTGTTCGGCCAGTACAAGCGCATCCGCGACGAATACTCCGGCGTGCTCACCGGCAAGGGTCTGGAGTTCGGCGGCTCGCTCGCCCGCACCGAGGCCACCGGCTACGGCGTGTGCTACTACACCGCCGAGGCGCTGCGCGTGCTGAAGAACGATTCCTTCGAAGGCAAGACCGTCGTGATCTCCGGTTCCGGCAACGTGGCCATCTACGCCGCGCAGAAGGCTGAGCAGCTGGGCGCCAAGGTCGTCACCGTGTCCGATTCCAACGGCTACGTCTACGATCCGAACGGCATCAACGTCGACGTGGTCAAGCAGATCAAGGAAGTCGAGCGCGGCCGCATCAAGGAGTACGCCGAGCGCGTGGACGGCGCCGAGTACCACGAGGGCTGCTCCGGCGTGTGGACCGTGCCGTGCGACATCGCCCTGCCGTGCGCCACCCAGAACGAGATCAACGAGGAGTCCGCCAAGGCTCTGGTCGCCAACGGCTGCAAGGTCGTCGTCGAGGGTGCGAACATGCCGAGCACCCCGGAGGCCATCGCCGTGTATCAGGAGAACGGCCTGCTGTACGGCCCGGCCAAGGCTGCGAACGCCGGTGGCGTGGCTGTCTCCGGTCTGGAGATGAGCCAGAACAGCTACCGCCTGAGCTGGTCCTTCGAAGAGGTGGACGCCAAGCTCAAGAACATCATGGAGACCATCGTGTCCGAGTCCCTGGCCGCCGCCAAGGAGTACGGTCACGAGGGCGATCTGATGCTCGGCGCCAACGCCGCCGGCTTCGTCAAGGTCGCCAACGCCATGGTCGCCCAGGGCGTACTGTGATCTGACTTGATCTGACCTGATTCAGATTCGCTGATACGCGAAATGAAATGTGCCCTACCGTGTTCCGTACTCGGTAGGGCACTGTTCGTTTCCGTACGCGTTTCGTATCAGTGCTCCAACACTCCGGCGCTCTCAACCACGATCCGTAGCGTTCCGCCACGTCCGCACCTGATTACTCGCTTACCGTCCGGACGTGGCGGAATGTACGGACGAGAACACCGGCGATGAGGGCAAGTCCGGAGACGGCGAGAAGCGCCGCCAACAGAATGGCGTCGATGGAACCGGATTGCGCGGAGAACACCGGCTCGGGGAAGCGGTAGACGGCAAGGAAGCCGACGCTGGAGAGCATGAGCAGAATCAGGCCGAAGGTGACGGTCAGCGCGCTGACACCGGTTTTCCACGGAGAGGGTTCTTCTGTTTGCTCGGATTCGTTGCGTTCCTTGTCCGGTGCTGTCGTGTATGCAGTCGTGTCCTTGTTGTCGATATCCCCAGTGTTATGCGCCGGGGTGTGCATGGCATCTGACCGCGTCGCGGAATTATCCCCAGAGTTATCGTCGCCGTCCACAGTGAGACGCACAGCCTTGCCCGGAATCGGAATCGTGGATTCGGCCGATGCGTCGGCACAGAATTCCCCAGTATAGGGGACGTCGGACGCGGCCTGCACGGTTTCGGCGGTTCGTGTCGTGGTCGACTTTGCCGCCGATGCCGCAGACTGCGACGCTGCGTCCGACGATGTCACCGCCGGTATTGTCATCGTCGGCGCCACCTCATGCGCAGCCGACGCGTGTGCATCAGACGACGTGACGGGCAGCGGCGTGGTGGGGGGAAGATCACTGGCAGTATCGGCGCTATCGCCGGGTCTGCCGGACCTGCCAGTCGCGGTTTTCGGCAGTTCAACGGTGTTAACGGAATCCGCGGAGAACAGCGGTACTTTGGCCGCATTGGCGGCAAAGGGATTCGCGGACGAGGCAGAATCGTCGGCGGACAATACAGGAGCATTGTCGAGGGCTGCGGAAGGGGGGTTGCCGGTGGAGTCGGTGTCGGACTTGCGGTTGGATGATGTGGAAGCCATGATGACAGTCCTTTATCTTTGGGTTCAGGTTCGAATTCGGATTCACGTGTGTTGTCTGCAATTCGAACGATTGATGGTGTGCAATTGGGTATGTGATGATGTGCGTCATCGTGCGATCGGCTGTGTGATCGTGCGTTTGCAGTTGTCGTCCGTGAACACGAAACGACTGCATG
Source organism: Bifidobacterium sp. UTCIF-39 (assembly GCF_006408715.1). Classification (NCBI taxonomy): domain Bacteria; kingdom Bacillati; phylum Actinomycetota; class Actinomycetes; order Bifidobacteriales; family Bifidobacteriaceae; genus Bifidobacterium; species Bifidobacterium sp. UTCIF-39. The sequence continues at coordinate 56,108 of NZ_JEOG01000009.1, forward strand.
CAACGCACGAATTCGCGAGCACGATCAGGACGGGAATCAGGGCAAATCAGGACTTGGGGGCGATCACCTCGACCGAGGCGAAGTGAATGGATGCGTCGATTTTGAGCAGTTTGGTGTCGTCATAGGACCAGTAGGTGTTGTCCGACGACAGATCGTATGCGTCCCCATCGGAATACTCGCCGTTCGAATCGGCACTGTCAGCGCTATCGGCACCGTCGGCGCTGCCCGCGCTATCGACGCCGTCAACACCGTCAGACTGGAAACCCGCGGCATCAGCGGACACCTGGCCGCTGGCAAGATCATCGTATGAGTGATCCGTGAATCGACTCAGCCACGGCGAACTCGAGGACAGACCCTGCAGGCCATCGATACCGGTCATGTACCCCATCGATTCGTTGCCCAGCAGGAAACTGCATCCCTTGGGCATGCGCACCACGAGTTTCGCATATTCCACGTGCAGGTGAATGGTACCGGTCGGGCATTCCTGCAATTGACTGAGATTGATCGTCGCGCGACTGGACAGATTGAAGGAGCGCTCGCCGCTTAACGTCAGACCGTCACGATACATCTGTATCTGATCGTCGCCGGACCCCAACTCAAGGTTCGAAGAGACTGTTTTCCGAACGGGATAGTGCGATTCATCGGCGGAAAACGTGCCGGCATACATGATTCCGGACATCGACAGCACCGTCACGGCGACGAGGAACAGCGCGGCGATCGGCAACAGTCCGCCGGACTTGCGGCCGAGGAATCCGAGCACCACCAGCGTCGCACCCATTGCGAGCGCAGCGGCGCACACCCAGAGCAGAACATTGCGGATGGCATCCTGCTGGCTCGTCTGTGCAACGACGTTCGTCAGCAGTACGCCGGCCAGCGAAATCAGCAGAAGGCCGCAGGTCACGCCGACCACGATGAATCCGGCGGGACGTCGACGTGGAGCACGCCGGACGGTCGGGCGCGGCATCATAGACGACGCGGCCGCAGATGTCATCGGAGACGAGCCAGCCGACGGGTCAGCGTTCGTGACGGGAATCGGGACGGATGAGACCGCCGAGGCGGGTCGCCCGTCATCAACGCCGTCATCAACACTGTCATCACCGTTGCCAGCACTGCCGACAAATTCACCCGGAACCGGACGAATCCGACTGAACGGCACCACCACATATTGCGCGTGCGATCCACTCCAGTTCAGGAACATCAGCAGCGCTGCCGTGGCGATGCAGAACATCCAGAATCCGCTCATGCCGCGGACCGCCCCGCCCATCAGCGATGACGGCAGGCTGCACGCCGTAATGAACGCGGTCCAGAACAGTGCGCTCGCGCCGACGAATGGCCACGACAGTTTGGCATGACCGAAGTCCTGCAGCAGAATGCGTCCGGTGCGCCCGTCCGGCAGAATCAGCCATGCCAGCGCATACACTGCCGCGCCTACGCCGAAGAAACAGCAGGCCGCCACGAATATGGCGCGGATCAGCAGTTCGCTCACGCCGATGCGATAGGCGATGCCACTGCACACGCCGCCGACCCACCGGTACGGCGAGCGCTCCACCGCGCTGGCCCGCACCCAGCGGAAGAATCGGATCTGTTTGGGGGGATTATGCTGCGCAAACTGCGACGATGCAGCGGTCTGAGCGTCATCATTGCGAGCGCCGGCATGATGGATACCGGATGTATCGGAGGCCGACGTCCCGGGACGCTTCCCGGTCGCGGCTCCGGCCGTCTTTGAGTTCGTTGTCTTGTCGTTGTTCATACCTTTATAAGACCACGCTCCCGTATCACTCGTCTATGAGGGTTCGCCCTGATCTTTGCCTGACATTTGGTCATGATCGCCTGATCTTTGCCTGACATCGGCGGAGAATCGGCATGGCCTGACGTTGACTACGGTAGGACTGGAATCATGATGATCGTATGGAATTCCCCGATGCGTGTGATGCCGCGAGCCGATGCCCTCCGACTGGCCGCCGAGCATGGGCGGGACGACGATGGGCTGGGCAACACCGTCAACGAAACGGCGATGCCCCTGACACTCGCGTCCGCACCGCTGCTGCGTCCCGACCGCAGGCACGGCGGATTGCTGTGTGGCGTCTGTTCGGGACTGGCCGCTCACCTTGGTCTGCCCACGCCGCTGGTACGCGCGCTGATGGTATTGCTTGCACCGGTACTTGGTTTCAGCCTGGTGTTGTATGTGTTTCTGTGGGCGTTCGTTCCGCGTGGCGATCCGCGCGCATCCTCACACGAGCCGCCGGACTTTACGCAACTGCCACTGGCCAGGGGCAACGCGCGGATCGTTGAGATGGACGAACCGTCGAGCGTGAGCGCAGGCGCAGGTGCCCGATCATTCGCCGACATTTTGCACGACGCATCCACGATTTCAGTGGTCGTCGCCACCTACACGGCATTGATTCCCGTGTCGGCGATCGTGGGCATGCTGGTTCACGAATCGTCGCCCGTGCTGACGCTGCTGTTCGCGGCCACGGGCGTGCTCGCCGACTGGTCGCTTCGCCGGTATCCGCGGACTTCCGGCAGGATCAGTCTGGTCACCGGATGTTCGTTCCTGATGCTGGCGTTGCTGGCATTCGCCTCGTCGATCGGGTATGAGGATTCCCGCGGCATGCCGTTGCGCATCATCGTCTGCGTGATCATGCTGATGACCGCCGGCGCGATGATGATCCGTCCTCGTATCGCCGAAATGACCCGTCGTCTTGCCGATGAACGCGCGGCGAAGGAGCGCGAGGAGGAGCGCGCCGACATGGCCGCGCATCTGCACGATGGTGTGTTGCAGACGCTGTCGCTGATTCAGGTGAACGCCGACGATCCGGCGATCGTGCGGCAGCTGGCCCATGCGCAGGAGCGCGAACTTCGTTCCTGGCTGTACCAGAAGCGCGCGGTGGCGACCCAGTCGTTCGCCGCGGAGCTCAAGGACGTGGTGGCCGATATGGAGGCTCGCACCGGCACGACGATCGAGACCGTGACCGTGGGCGACGCGCATCCCGATGAGTCGCTCACCGCTCTGCTGGAGGCGACACGTGAGGCGTTGACGAACGCCAGCCGTCATGGCCGGCCGCCGATCAGCGTGTACTGTGAGGTGATGGACGACGGCGTTGATGTGTATGTGAAGGATCACGGTGATGGTTTTGATCCGTCGCTGGTTCCGGAAGGCCGGCTGGGGGTGCGCGAGTCGATTGTGGGCCGTGTGCGTCGGCGCGGCGGGCATGTGGATATCGATTCGTCAGCCCGGCTGGGCACCGAAGTGCATATGCATATGCCGATTGTCGGCGGACTGTCGTGAAGGACGCACAGGATCGTCTGGAATCATGCGGAACCATGCGGAATCATGAACCGCACGAAGAATGGGAGGAAGGGTGACGACGATGTCCGAGGCAATGATGGACAGCACTCAGCCCGATGAGCACATTACCGTGGCCATCGTGGATGATCATGAGGTGTTTCGAGCCGGCGTAATCACGATTCTCGGCAATCGGTTCGATGTGGTCGGTCAGGCTGCGGATGTGGAGGGGTCGGTGGCGATGATCACGCAAACCAGACCGGATGTGGTGCTGCTTGACGTGCACGTGCCGGGAGGAGAGGGCGGCGGAGGCGCGGAGATCATTCTGAAGTCGCGCAAAGCCTCGCCGAATTCCGCGTTTCTGGCGCTGTCGGTGTCGGATTCCGCCCAAGATGTGGGCTCGGTGATTCGTGCCGGGGCGTTGGGATACGTAACCAAGACGATCTCGCGTATGGATCTGATCTCATCGATTCATCAGGTGGCGCAGGGGTACACGGTGTTCTCACCAAAGCTGGCGGGATTCGTGCTGTCCATGTTCCAGGCCGGAGCGGCGAGCGCCGGCGATCCCGGATCGTCCAACGGCACGGCCAACGTGGGGTCCACACACCGCGCTGAATACGATGACGAGCTGAACCAGCTTACTCCCCGCGAGCGCGAGGTGATGCGTCTGATCGCCCGCGGCTACACGTATCGGGAGGTGGCGGCCAAGCTGTTCATCTCCATCAAGACCGTGGAAACCCATGCCTCGCGCGTGCTGCGCAAACTGCAGCTGTCGAATCGGGCCGAATTGATCCGTTGGGCGTCCGATCGCAACATCTAACGGAGAAAAAATCACACAACTGCAATGTACCCAAATTGGAGCATTGGGATTCCAACGGTCATTATGGCGTACATTGCAGTTGTGTGATTTTTTGAATGTGTATGGAAGGCAAACAGCAGCTTTCGACTTCGCGCACAGCCTTATATTCCGTCACCCCCGTAATACAGTGGATAAATATGAATCTTCGATTTCGTAAAAACGGCACGTTCCGAGTGCTGCAGATGGCCGATATTCAGGACGGTCCTGACGTCAATGAGGACACTATCCGCCTGATTCGTGCGGCGATCGCGGAAGGAGATCCCGATCTCATCGTGCTCACCGGCGATCAGATCCGCGGATATGATCCCGCCTACATTGACACGTTCCTGCGTCGTCGTGACGATGAGCCCGGCGAGCATATCCGTTCGGTGACCAAACTTGAGGCCCGCGTACGCGGCATCACGCCGATGGACGAGTCCGGCCCCGATGTGGACGCCGACGCCGCCGATCACAAGGCGCTGCTGGCCGCCGCCATGGACGCCACCCGACAGAAGGTTCGTCGCACCTTCGCATCGTTCCTGTCGCCTGCGATCGAGGCGCATGTGCCATTCGCGGCCACGTATGGCAATCATGACTTCCAGTGCGGCATTCTCGTGGACGAGCAGGATGATATGTACCGCGAGTTCGACGGCTGCCTCAATCCGAAAATCAATCCGAAAGCCGATACCAACACGAACGCAAACGGCGACCCGCTGACCTGCGAGCCCGGCACGTTCGCCCTGCCCATCGCGGCATCGGACGGCAGCGATCGCATCGCCATGAGCGTGATGATGGTCAACTCCGGCGACTACGCCGGCAAGGCCGGGGACGAGGACGGCGAGCCCGCCTCCTACATGGAAGGCACTCCGCAGGCCCTGCACTCCTTCACTCACGAGCTCTACGCCCGGCATTCCAGGACCATCGATCTGGCCGACAGCGCCGGCTACGGCTCCCCCAGCCCCGAGGCCCTGCAGTGGCTCGGTGACGTGCAGCGTCATCTGGGCGAGGCCAATGGCGACAACGCGCCGGTACCGTCCATCGTGTTCCAGCACATTCCCCCGCAGGAGTTCTACCGCTGTCTCAGGCAGGTTCCCGCGTGGACGCCCAACGCCGTGGAGGGCACGCGCGCCTTCGCCCACCGTTGCTACGTGATCGACGAGTCCATCTGCCGTCCCGGCGCGATACTCGGCGAATCGATCGGATGCCCGGATGAGGATTGCGGCGAGGTGGACGCCATGCGCAACGCCGGCGGCTATTTCGCCCTGTTCACCGGCCACGATCACAAGAACGCTTTCATCGGCCATGTGGACGGCATGGATCTGGGCTACGCTCCCACCTGTGGATTCGAATCATACGGCCCCAAATCGGCATTGCGCGGCATTCGTCTGTTCGTGTTCCACGAGGACGATCCGGCCGCCTACGACTCCCGCATGCTCACGTTCGGTGAACTGATCGGCCGCCACAGCAACAACGAGCTGCGCGTGTTCATCGGCGATCATCTCATGACCGATGGCGCTTCGGTACGCAATCAGCTGCGCCGTCCGAAGGTGTTCGCGGCGGCCCTGCTCACGGCCGCAACCACCGCCCATGTGGTCTGGCACGATGTGATCCGCCGCCTGTGGCGCAGATAGTCAGGTATCAAGTAGTTGAGGATTGCGCCCCCGTAACCCTTCTCATCTGGAGAACGCGCCGAACCCGGCAAGCTGGGCACGCGCGTCAAGCGCGTTGGTGAACACGAAGGAACGGAATCCTGCCTCCTGCGCCGCGTGCACATTCCATGTCTTGTCGTCGATGAACACGGACCGTCCGGGATCGATGTCGAATCGTTCCGCGGCCAGTTCATAGATCCGACGATCAGGCTTCTTCAGCCGTTCGGTGGACGAGACGACCACGTCACGCAGCAGATGCAACGACGGATACTTCCCCATCGCGTAGTCCACGGCGTCCTGCGTGAAGTTCGTCAATCCCCACAGCGGCACGCCACGACGGTCAAGATCGACAAGCAGCGTATCCATGCCCGTGATCATGCCGCGGAACGCCTGCTCACGATGCGCGTAATACACGTCGAACATGCGCTCACACGGCTCGCCCTGATGATGCGTCCGGTAGTCGGCCGCCGCCTCGGCCGGGTCGAGACCGCCGTCGAGCAGACCGTCGTAATGCCACATGCCGTACGGCGCATCCTCATCGTAGAAATCCCGCCAGGCGTCGATGCCAAACTCGGCGGTCAGCAGATCATACGTGCCACCCCGGGGATCCCAGTTGAGCAGCACGTCGCAGAAGTCAAAGACGACGTTCAATCCGTCGCGATCATGATTGTTCCCACTCATATCGGCGACACTAGCACGCACCGTCATGCCACGCCGGGCCTAGACTGGCCTCATGAGACGAAGTCTGATCGATCTGTACACGTGGCGACCGCAGGTGGTGGCCGCGCTGTGTGATGCCTTTGGCGATTCGTTGCGATGCGTGGGGCTGCAGGGCAGTTATCTGCGCGGCGAGGCCAATCCGGACAGCAGCATCGATTTGCTCGTCATTCTCAACGACATGGATATCGACGACCTGTCGACGCTACGACGGGTGATCCGCGATCTGCCGTACGGCGAGCGCGTGGTGATGTTCGCGTCCGGCCGGCGGCAGCTGGCGCACTGGCCGATGTATGAGCTGTTTCAGTTCGCACAGGGCACGGAAACGTGGTATGGCAGTCTGGAGAACAATCTGCCGAGCATGGAGCCGCGTGACACCGTGCTGGGCGCGCAGGCCAGTCTGGCGAGTCTGTATCATCTGACGAACAATGCGTTTCTGCGTCATGGCGATGATCTGGAATCCTGCGTGGAGACGTTGCATGCCGCGTACAAGCATTTCTTCTTCTCCCTGCAGATCATCGAGTATCTGCGGACGGGGCGGTTCCTGCCGACGAAGAGCGATCTGCTGGAGGTGTGCGTACGCGACGGGCATGACGACGAGGCCCGGATGATGGAGTTGAGTATCGACGACAACTCGATTCGTATTGCGATCGCCGATCATGATCTCAATGCTCCGTATCGTTGGCTGCTCGACTGGGTGAGTCGTTCGATGCGACTACTGGGCTGACCGACGTGCAGCGACGTGTAGCACAGCGCATATGCAAAGGGCTCCTCGGCAATCACCAAGGAGCCCGATCGCGGACAGAACGAGATTCGAACTCGTGGTGGCTTGCGCCACAACGGTTTTCAAGACCGTCTCTTTAGACCGCTCAGACATCTGTCCACGGAATTTGCGAGCGGGAGTTCCCCGAACGCAAAAGCACGCGAACCATCATAATGCAAAGCGGCCGGTTCGCCAAACCGATCGGTGTTCGCTCACTTGTTCTGGGCGGCCTCGCGGCGTTTGAGGTCCACGTTCAGCCACACGGCGGTGAGGAACGCGCAGACGGCGAAGATGGCACCGAACGGGCCGAGCCAGCGCATGCCGATGTGGTCGGTCACCAGACCGCCGACGGCCGACCCCAAGGCGATGCCGATGTTGAACGACATCGAGTTGAATGAGGATGCGAGATTCAGCGATCCGGGATGGGTGGCCGCGGCCACGTCCATGTACAGCACCTGCGACGACGTGTTCTGCAGATACATGAGGAAACCGAGGGCCAGCAGCACCACGCACCCGATGATGGGGTTGAGCACGGCGAACGGCAGTGCGACCATGAACACCGCCTGGATCAGGTAGATCGGACGCCCCTTGACCAGCGGCACCACGCCACGGCCACGGTCACCGAGCTTGCCGCCATACAGGTTACTTGCCAGACAGGCCAGACCGTATGCGGCGAGCGCGACCGAGATGTACTGCGAGGGAATGCCGATCTCCTGTTCGAGGATTGGCGTGAGATACGTGTAGAACACGTAGCTGGCAGCGGCCGCGAACACGACGGCGAGGATGCCGCCCCAGATGCGCTTCTCGGTGAAGATGAAGAACTGGGCGAGGAACCGCGACTTGGGGCCGTAGTGGTTCTTCGGCAATACGACGCACATGAGCACGATCAGTGCCACGGTGAGCACGTTGATGACGTGGAATGCCCATCGCCAGCCAAACGTGTTGGCGATGGATGTGCCGATCGGCACGCCGAACACGGACGCGATGGAGAATCCGGAGAACACCCAGGCCACGAATTTGGTGCGGTTCTTCGGTGTGGCCACGTCGTCGGCGAAGGTCATGGATACGGCCACGGTGGTGCCGGAGATCAGTGCGATCACGATTCGTGCGGTCACGAGCATGCCGTAGCCGACGGCGAACGCGCACATGATATTGCCGATGAGGAACACGATGGCGAGGAACAGCAGCGTGCGGAATCGTTCGAACCGGGAGCTGATCGATGCGCCGATCGGGGTAGCGGGCGCGTAGACGAAGGCGAACAGCGAGACGAGTCCGCCCACGGTGGTCAGGGATACGTTCAGACCTTCGGCGATGTCGGGCAGGATGCCGACGACGATGAATTCGCTCATGCCGAGCATGAAGCTCATGGCGATCAGGGAGATGACCGGCAGGGTGAAGAACCGATCATCGCGCAGAGCCGGAGCGCCGGCGGCCGATGCGGACTGAACAGCCGCACGGGAGGATTCGCTTTTGACGTTCTTCTGGCTGGCGAGTTTCGACTCCTGCGTCATATGGTGATCTCTTCCACATACGTCTCCGTCCATGCGATTGAGAACGGAGATCATCCTATAGGGACACGTAAAAAATAACGCTGTCTCCTGACAAGAAAAACGCCGGCCCCGTCGTAGCCAAGACAACGGAACCAGCGCTTGCGCAGAAACGGTCATCCGACGGTTCGACAGCGACCTGAGCCGGTCGCATTCCGTACAGACAACCAGACAAAAAGGTGGGGACTCCCCCGACTGGGGAATCCCCACCTTTACGCAAATCGGCTATGCGAAATCAGGCTTCCCAGGAGGTGGGTTCGATGACCTCGCGGCCGCCCATGTACGGACGCATGGCCTGCGGGATCACGATGGAGCCGTCCTTCTGCTGGTGGTTCTCGAGGATCGCCACGATCCAGCGGGTGGTGGCCAGCGTGCCGTTCAGCGTGCTCACCGGACGGGTGGAGCCATCCTCGGTGCGCTCACGGATGTTGAGGCGGCGGGCCTGGTATTCGGTGCAGTTCGAGGTGGAGGTGAGCTCGCGATAGCGACCCTGCGTCGGCACCCAGGCCTCGCAGTCGAACTTGCGGGCCGCGGAGGAGCCGAGATCGCCAGCCGCGGTGTCGATGATGCGGTACGGCAGCTCCATCTTGCCGAGCATCTGCTGCTCCATGCCGAGCAGCGCCTGATGCTGGGCGCGGGAGTCCTCCTGCTTGCAGTAGACGAACATCTCCACCTTGTTGAACTGGTGCACGCGGATGATGCCCATCGTGTCCTTGCCGGCGGCACCGGCCTCGCGACGGTAGCAGGAGCTCCAGCCGCAGTAGCGCAACGGGCCGTTCTCCAGATTCAGGATCTCGTTCTCGTGCATACCGGCGAGCGCCACTTCGGAGGTGCCGACCAGGTAGTCGTCGTCGGGTTCGCGCAGACGGTAGATCTCGTCGGCGTGCGCGTTGAGGAAGCCGGTGCCGGCCATGACCTCGGGACGCACCAGCGTGGGGGTGATGGTGGTGATGAAGCCGTTCTCCTCGGCCTGATCCACGGCCATGGTGAGCATGGCGATCTCCATGCGGGCCACGGCTCCGCGCAGGAAGTAGAAGCGGGATCCGGAGACCTTCACGCCGCGACGCATGTCGATGCCGGCCACGCCCACACCGAGGTCGAGGTGGTTCTTCGGCTCGAAGCCCTCGGCCTCGAAGTCGCGCGGGGTGCCGATCTTCTTGACGACCACGTAGTCGTCTTCGCCGCCTTCGGGGGCTTCCGGCTCCACGATGTTGGACAGCTTCCACATGGCGGAGGTGTATTCCTCGGCGGCCTTGTCGGCCTCGGCCTTGTATTCGGAGACCTTGTTGGCCAGCTCCTTGGTTTCGGCGATGATCGCGGCCTTCTGGTCGGCCGGAGCGGAGGCGACCTTCTTGCCCATGGCCTTTTGCTCGGCGCGGGCGGCTTCGAATTCCTTCAGCGCCTCGCGACGGGCGGTGTCGGAACGCAGCACCTCGTCCACGAGTTCCACGGATTCGCCACGCTTGCGCTGCGATTCCTTGACAACGTCGGCGTGTTCACGGATGAATTGAATATCAAGCATACGGCTTACGTTAACGCCCACATGAGACACGGACAGCAACGCTCTTTCCGTTGATTTTTCGGCCCGCCAGCGGTATTTGCACGAGTATCGCCCGAGTTGGGGCACCGTTTGGATGCAGCGGATTTTGTGGGAAAACGGAAGAAATCTGCGAGCCGTTGCGGATTTGCGCGCCGATCGGATAACACAATGGGAATATGTTGTCATCGTTGTCCCCCCTGTGGATCGCGCTTATCGTGATCGTCGTGGTCGCCGTCATCGGCGTTGTCGTTTTCTTCGCCGTGCAGGCGTACCGCAAGCATCGGCTGGCGACGGCCATCGTGCAGAGGGACAAGGCGCCGGTGCATTATGCGTTCATTCTCAACCCGTCCAAGCCCGGTGCCGAAGAGGTCAAGCAGCAGATCCTCGACTTCTTTGAATCGCATCACCTTGCCGAACCGATGATCGTGGAGACACAGCTCGACAAGGACGGACGCGATTGCGCTCGCGAGGCCATGGCACGCGGCGCGGACGCCATCGTGGCGGTGGGCGGCGACGGTACGGTGCGCACATCCGCCAGCGCGGTGGCCGGCACGGATCGTCCGTTCGGCATCGTGCCGATCGGCACGGGCAATCTGTTCGCCCGCAATATGGGCATTCCACTCGGCGACGTGGAGGCCGCACTCACCGTGGCCACGTCACACGGCTCCCGCAAGGTCGACATGGGCCGTATGGCGCTGCTGGATTCGGATGAGCCGGAACGCAAGCACGCGTTTCTGATCATCGCCGGCATCGGTTTCGACGCGGCGATGATCGACGACACCGACCCCGCGCTGAAGAAGAACATCAGTTGGCTCGCGTATTTCGTTGGCGGCGTGAAGAACCTGTTCACGCCGCACTATCACGGCGATGTGACGATCATCGGCACGGACGGCAAGGAACAGACGTCGAAGAACATCTCGTTCCGTACGTTCATGGCCGGCAACTGCGGCCAGATTCCCGGTTTTTCGTTGATGCCGGAAGCCGCGTACGACGACGGCATCCTTGACTTCGAACTGATCGACACGACCGGCGGTCTGATCGGCTGGGCGAACCTGTTCGGCGATGTGGTGCATCAGACGATCATGGGCAAGCCCGGGCAGAACCCGTTGTCAACGAACTCGTCCGTCGATCAGATCCAGGGCGTTCGGGCGCGCATTCGTCTGGAGAAGCCCGCTCTGGCCGAAGTGGACGGCGACATTCTGGGCAAGACGTCACTGATCGAATTCAGCGTGCAGCATCGCGCCCTGTGCGTGCGCGTACCCGAGGTGCCCGCGACCGTATCCGACGCCACGGGCGTGATCGCGCCGGTGAACGTGCCGGAGAGTGAGGACGGCAAGGCTGGCAAAACCGGCAAGGCGGAGAATTCCGCGACTACCGAGAATATCGTTCCGTCGAAAACCGAACACAAGGACGGCAAGGACGACGCCGGCGATCATGCCGACAAACAGTCCGCACAACACCAGTCAGCAGACTGACAACAGACCGAACAAACCAGAACCGAACGAAACCGACCGGCTTGCCCTTGACGTCAGGAGACGCTGGGAGTCCCTCTGACATCAAGGTCGCTGGAGAGCAGCGCGGTCAGCGAGTCCAACGCACGCTGCGCCTCGACGGAATCGTCGTTCACGCTCACGGTGACGATGTCGCCACCGTCCACATTCAGCATCATGATCTCCAATGTGCTGGCGGCGTCGGCCTCTCCGACCGGCGTGGCAATGCGCACCTCGAACCCGGAATCCTGCACGGCCTGGGCGAACAACGCGGCCGGGCGTGCATGCAGTCCGAGCGGAGTGCCGACCTTCACGGAACGGGAAAGCATAGCGGTCCTTTCTGTTGACCCATCCGGAACAGTTCCGGCAATATCCTGTCACATCCGGATGATCACAGTACAGTCAGGCGGTTGTCAATACGGATGGACGACCGTCAGTCAGCACAAGTAGCATTATCAGCGCCATCAAACGAACGTCGAGCCGCCCGGTCACGCGGCCTTGCCCGCCACACGCGCCACGTGCAACGCCAGATACGCCACCTCGTCCTCGGTGATGTCGGCATCGAGTCGCAGTTCCAGCACCGAGGCGATACGCGACGCGCACTGCATGGCCTCCGGATAGGAGTCCCGGATGGCGGACACGATCGGATCAGGTTCGGATTCCAGCTGCTTGTGCTGATGGATGCGCACGAACAGATACCGCAGATGTGTGATGAACCGTCCCACGTTCACCGACGACTGGTCGAGTTTCACACCGTAGCTCTGCTCGATGATCGCCAGCATCTGCTGGATCACGCCCGTCATCGTATACGTGTATGTCAGATCGCCCGAGGCGAAACCGGCGTTCACCAGATGCATGGTCAGCGCGGTCGACTCCTCGTCCGGCAGCACGCCGCCGAACCGCTTGTTCAGCGCGGCAAGCAACGCCTGCGCCTGTGCGTATTCACGCGGGTACAGATTGCGTACCTCCCCCATCAGCGGATAGGCGATATGCACGCCCTTGCGGATGCGCGCCACGGCGTTGTCCACGTGATCGGCGAGCGCCACGACAAGCGTGGTGCTGCCCAGCTCGGATTCGTCCAGTCCTGCCTCGCGCATCGATTCCAGTACGGCACGCAGCGTCTCCGGCGGGATGTCGGTGAGCATCTGCGCCAGATGATCGGGATCGCGCCCATCCGACGGCACGAACTTGCGCACCACACTCGCCGGGTCGATTCTTTTGCCCGGCTTGCCCTGAAAGCCGATGCCTCGGCCGGTGAGGATCACCTCGCCACCGTCATCGTCCTTGGCGAGCACGACGTTGTTGTTGAACACGCGAAGTATTTCCATACCGAATCCCTGTTCCCTTCATCCCATGTCGTTCAGTGCATGTCGTTGATCGTTCAGTATCGTCAGCGTTATCCGATGCCGTCAGCGTTCCACTCTGATCGCCGTATCGCCCGGTTGCAGCATGACGTCAAGTACCGGCGAGACCGTTGCCATCCGACTGCTGTTGGTCACGGTCATCACCGTCACCGCATTGCATCCAGACTCGACGATGCGGCCGAAATCAACCGTCGCCAACACATCACCGGCTCTCACTCGTACTCCTTTGGACGCCATCATGGCAAAACCCGTGCCTTGCATCTTCACTGTACCAATACCGATATGCACCAGCACCTCGATGTCGTCGTCGGTTTTGATGCCGAACGCATGCCCGGTTTTGGCCACGGTTTTGAGAATGCCCGACACAGGTGCGATCACGGGCGTTTCCGCACCGCTGACGGGATCGGATGGCGGCAACACGCCCACGCCTTCGCCGAGGGCGCGCGATGCGAATACGGGGTCGTCCACGTCGTCGAGCGCGATCGTGCGGCCGGGCACGGGGGATCCGATGAGGGTGACACCGTCCTCGATGGGCTCGGCGGGTTTGACGGGCTCGCCAGGTTTGACGGGCTCGGCGGGCGGTGTCTCGACGGTCTTCGCCGTTCCACCGCCATCGCTCACTGCATCGTCATCGCTCACTGCATCGTCATCGTTCGCAGACGTATCGTCATCGTCCGAATCCGCGTCCAAGTCGGCCGCACGCATGTGTGCGCGTTCCTCCGGCGTGCGATAGTCGAGCGCCACGATCAGCAGCATCGGCACCGTGAATCCCACGCCGATCGACACCATATACACCCACATCGGGTCGAACACCGGTATCGTCAGCAGCGACGTGAACGCGAACGCGCTGGCGGTGACCACGTGCACCACCGTTCCCGACGGCGTGACCGAAGGGAACATGAGCCCCAGCACGCCGATCACCACGCCGCCCGCCGCACAACCGGCGAGCATTCGACGGTAGATCAGACGATGCCGAAGATGAATACCGTACAGGCTCGGCTCGGTCAGGCCGCCGAGCAGTCCGGCGGTGAGCGCGCCCAACGCCGTGGACCGCATGGCCTTGTCATGCTCGCGCAACGACACGATGAGCACGCCGGCCGTGGAGCCAAAGCAGGCGAAGTTCCACACGGCCATCGGCCCCTGAATGAAGTCATAGCCGAGCATCTGCACGTTCATCAGCATGAGCGCGTTGAGCGGCCAGTGCAGTCCCACCGGCACCAGGAACGGATAGATCAGCGGCAGCAGCACGGCGAACGCGAACGGCGCATGCACGCTCAGCCATGCCAATGCCGCGCAGATGCCGTTGCTCAGCCACACACCGAACGGTCCGATCACGAATCCGGTGAGCGGCGTGATCACCGCCATGCTCAGAAACGGCAGGAACACCATGCGCATGTTGGCCGGCACCACGCGGCGCAGACCGTGGTAGAGTCCGGCGAGCGCCAGCACCATCAGCAACGGCACGAACACGTTGCCGCTGTAGTCGCTCACCAGCATCGGCACGCCGAACACCGGCACCACGCACGACCGCATTCCCATCGTCGCGTCGACCGAGCAGGACGCGGTCGGCAGATCCATGAGTCCCGTGTACTGCGGTGTCATGAACGCGGCCATGATCATCGCGCCCAGCCAGGGGTCGACCTTGAGCTTGCGCGACGCGTTATACGCGACGATGATCGGCAGGAAATAGAACACGCCCTTCCACATCACGGTGATGAACGTCCCGCCGGGCGAATCGTCGCCGCCGACGGTCATGCCGAACGCTGTGGCCAGATTGACGATGGCGATGATGATCGAGGCACCGAGCAGCACGCCGATGATCGGGCGGAACGAATCGGACAGGTATTCGAAGAACCATGTCAGCCATCGTGCGCCGCGTTCCCGCCATGCGGTGAATGTGGGGATGGGTGTGTCGGATACGGCCTCGTCGAGCGTTACGTCGTCTGTGGTAGTTCCCGTGTCGGCGGTTTCGACGTCGTCGGCGTCGACATCGGTCATGCCGGGCAGCGCCATCACAGCATGGTAGATGTCCTCCACATCACCGCCGATGACCACCTGATACCGATCGCCCTGACGGGGGAATCCGGCCAGTACCGCGGGATTGGCGTCGATCGCCGCCTGATCGACTAGTGTCGCGTCGGCCAGTTCGAACCGCAGACGGGTGGCGCAATGCGTGAGTCCGCGAACGTTGCCCGCTCCCCCGATGGCCGCGATGATCGCCCGCGCCGTGTCACGTTCGCTCGCCATGGTCCGCTCTCCCTCGCTTCTCCCTCGTGTTCGCCATTGACCCACCACAAACTTATCCCGTTTTCTTCGCCGGCACGACAGTGATTGTTCATTTCGTGCACGCGTTTGCGCAGTTTTGTGTGGCAAGATGGTCTTATGGTTGCTAAAAACGCGGGACTTCCCGCCACCCCAGAAGATCTGATCAATGTCGATGAGGTCATCGGCAAGTACTATGACCTCGTCCCCGATCCCTCGGTTCCCGAGCAGCGCGTGTCGTTCGGCACGTCCGGCCACCGCGGATCGAGCCTGAAGACCTCGTTCAACGAGGCACACATCGTTGCCATTTCGCAGGCCATCGCCGAATTCCGTAAGAAGGACGGCGTCACCGGACCGCTGTACATCGGTCGTGACACGCACGCCCTGTCGGAGCCGGCATGGAAGACCGCCATCGAGGTGCTGGTCGCCAACGGCGTGCGCGTGCGCATCGATTCCCGCGACGATTTCACCCCCACCCCCGTGGTCTCCCAGGCCATCCTGACGCACAACCGCGCGGCCGACGGCACGCAGCGCTTCAGCGGCGATGATCTGGCCGACGGCATCGTGGTCACCCCGTCGCACAACCCGCCCACCGACGGTGGTTTCAAGTACGATCCGCCGACCGGCGGCCCGGCTCCGGCCGAGACCACCAACGCGATCGCCGCCCGTGCGAACGAGCTGCTCGGCGACTACAAGTCCGTCAAGCGCGTGCCGTTCGAGCAGGCCGTCAAGTCCGATCTGGTGGAGCGCTTCGACTTCCGCGACCACTACGTGTCCGATCTGGGCAACGTCATCGACTTCGACGTGATCCGCAACAGCGGCGTGCGTCTGGGCATCGACCCGCTGGGCGGCGCCTCGGTGAACTACTGGCCGCTCATGAACGAGAAGTTCAACCTGTCCATCGACGTGGTCCGCCCCGAGGTCGACCCGACCTGGCGCTTCATGACCATCGACCACGATGGCAAGATCCGCATGGACCCCTCCTCCACGTACGCGATGAAGGGTCTGGTCGACGAGCTCAACGCCGGCGCGTGGGACAAGTACGATCTGGTCGGCGGCACCGATCCTGATGCCGACCGTCACGGTATCGTCTGCCCGAACTGGGGCGTGATGAACCCGAACCACTACATCGCCGTGGTTGTGGAGTACCTGTTCGGCGGCAACCGTCCCGGCTGGCCGGCTGGTGCCGGCATCGGCAAGACGCTGGTGAGCTCCTCCCTGATCGACCGCGTGGCCGCCTCCATCGGCGCCAAGCTCGTCGAGGTTCCGGTGGGCTTCAAGTGGTTTGTCGACCCGCTGTTCAAGGGCGAGGTGGCCTTCGGTGGCGAGGAGAGCTCCGGCATGAGCTTCCTGCGTCGCGACGGCCGTGTGTGGACCACCGATAAGGATGGTCTGATCCCCGATCTGCTGGCCGCCGAGATCACCGCCAAGACCGGCAAGAACCCGGCCCAGCTGCACCAGGAGCAGGTGGAGCGCTTCGGCGAGAGCTGGTACAAGCGTATCGACACGCCCACCACGCTCGAGCAGAAGCAGAAGTTCGCCACCCTGTCCGGCAGCGACGTAACCGCCACGCAGCTGGCCGGCGAGGACATCACCGCCAAGCTGACCGAGGCTCCGGGCAACGGCGCCAAGATCGGTGGCCTGAAGGTGACGACCAAGGACAACTGGTTCGCCGCCCGTCCGTCCGGCACCGAGAACATCTACAAGGTGTACGCCGAGTCCTTCGTCTCCCCCGAGGCGCTGGACAAGGTGCTCGACGAGGCCGGTGCCGTGGTCGACAAGGCGCTCAGCGAGTGAGACCGATCGATTGATCGGACCCGGACTATCCGGATAGTCCGGATAGTCCGATAATCACAAGGTCCCGGTATCGCATGATCTGCGGTACCGGGACCTTGGCGTATTCGACGTAATTCAGCGTATTCACGCTCTATCTGCCGGCGAGGAGCCGATCGAGCGCTGCGGAGGGATCGAGTCCCAGCCGACGTCGGATGAACCATCCGCATCCCAATGGCAATGCGGTCGCTGCGGCGACACCGGCCGATCCGGCGGCGATGGTCCGCGCATTGTCCTCGATCAACGGGCCGGCGTCGGCCGCCGATGTGACGCCGTTGCCGTTCGCGCCGGGAGACGCGGAACGACCCGTGCCGTCATCCGCAGTGTTGTCGTCCGCCGAACCCGTGTTCTGCTGCGCGGCGGTGGTCTTCTTCGCCGACGAGCTCTTGGAGCCTGTGGCGTTCGTTCCGGACGAGGTCGAGGACCTGTTCGCAGTCGTACCACCCGTGGATCCGGTCGATCCCGCGACGGCCGCACCGGCACCCGCGGCCGACGCCGCCACCGGTGAATCAGCCGGAACGTCGACCTTGTATGATGCGTCGAACTGCACGGACATCGGCAGCGTGACCTTGGCGAAATCGCGAGCGCCGCCGGCCGTGTACCAGTAGGCGGACTGGCCTGTCTCCAGCTGGAAGTCGACGAACGACTGCGGGAACGAGCCCCAGTATGACGCGTTGGTGTCGTCCTTGGCCGCCTGACCGCCGTGGTCGCCGCTCGCCGTCACCGCGACGCCAAGATATTCCGGGGTGACGGTGAAACCGTGCGCCGACTGCGCCTGCTGGAGGTTCACGTTTCTGATGTCGGCCACGTGAATCGTCCGGGGAGACAGCGTGACCCACTTGCTTGAATCGGTCATGGACGATCCGTAGCCGGAGGCCGTGGCGGTAAGTGCGCCGTTGCCGTTGGCGTCAAGTGTGAGCTTGGGGTCGGTCACGCTCCAGTAGGTCATGCCGCCGTAATAGGCGACCGTCCACGAACCTTTCCACGAGATCTCGACGGAACCGTCCGCGGCCATGCTGCCGGAACCGTTGGCGATCACCACCTGCGATTCGGTGTTGACCGATCGGCCGTCCGCACGCTTGCTCATGGTGACGTTGTCGCCGTCGCGGGTGAGACATTTGCTGTCCCATGATGCGCGCGCCCACTGCCCGGCCGAGTTCGGCTTTTCGATGCTGACGTTGCCGTCCACCGCCTTGTAGAAATCCTGCGTCCAGACCTTGGCTGAGCCGGTGTTCGCCGCCTTGCCCGCCGACAGGAAGTTGCAGTCCCCGTAATAGGCCGCCGAGTTCGTCTCGTCGTTCATGCCCCAGCGGAGGGTGACGTTCGAGTAGGTGACGGTGGCGTCGGTGTTGTCGTTGGAATTATCGCCGGAGCCGTTGTTGTTATTGTTGTTCCCGTTGTTGTTGGAGTCACCGCCACTGTTGTTGGAGTCACCGTTGCCGGTATCGCCTCCGGAATTGTTGTCTCCGCTGCCGTTGTCGCCGCCGGAACCATTGTCACCGGAACCGCCGTTGTTGTTCCCATTGCCGCCGGAACCATTGTCACCGCCATTGTTTCCATTGTCTCCGCTGCCGCCGTTGCCGCCATTATCACCGCCGCCGGGATTCGACGGTGTGCTCGGCGCGGCGTCTCCCCACGCAACGCTGATGGGCGAGGCGACCTTGCGCGGCTGGATGCTGTTGGCGTTGCCATCGGTGGTGTACCAGTACGACGTCTGCCCGGTACGCTCGTTGAACGCTACCCACGACTCGGGGAACGATCCCCACCAGTCCTTGTTCGCATCGGTCTGGGCGACCTGTCCGGAACCGGCCTTCACACCGAGATAATCGGGCTGGGCGTCAATGCGCTCATCGCCGAACACGATCTGCTCGGCGTCGCCGTTCTTCACTCCGGTGGCGAAATCGGCCAGATGGATGGTCGTGGCCTCCAGCGTCTCCCACTTGCTCGGATCGTTGCGATCGGCGCCGTATCCGGTGGCCGTGCCGGTGAGCGTGCCCTTGCCGTCCTTGATGTCGAGCACGGGATCGGCGATCGACCAATAGGTCATGCCGCCGTAATACACGATGGTGAACGACGCGCTCTTCCATTCGATGTGTGCGGTGCCCTTGCTTGCGTCGACGGTGCCGGTGCCGCCGGTCAGTCGCACGACGTTCTCCGAATACGTGGGTTCGGCGTCGGTCTTGCCCTGCGGGGTGAACGTGAGTCCGCCGGTCCGCCCGCTGATGCTGGTGCCATTGCGGTTCGTGCATCGATCGTCGAATCCTGATACCTGCTGCAGATCGCCGTTCGCATCGGGTTTGAGGATCTGCGCGTGCGCGTCCTCGTCGACCGTACGGTACAGCGGCTTGCCGTCGGTGTCGACCGAATCGGCGGTCCAGATGCCGGCGCTGCCGGCGTTGCCCGACGTGCCCGCGGACAGCGCGTTGCATCCGCCGGCGTATGCGCCGCCGCCGCTTTCGGGGTTCACGCCCCAGTCCAGTACGACGTCACTCACCGTGGTGTCGGTCGTGGTGCCATCCCCGTCGTCCGTTGCGGCGAATGCGGGTGCCATGGCCGCCACCGATCCGGCGCAGACCGCCGTGACCGTGGACAGCGCGCAGATGGTCTTCAGTATGGTCTTTCCAAGACTCATCATGATTCCTTCCGCTCGGATCCGGCCGAATCGGTCTTGTCGTCGGCGCCGGAGTTATCGACGATGGGCAACGTCTGCGTCTCCTGCACATCGGATCCCGTGGAACGCAATCCACGCAGTCCGCCGCCGGGAACGAATATGGATGGCGTACCGGCGGACTGTGCAACAGCTGAATTCGCAGTACTGTTCACCGGCGAATCGCCCTGAGACGGAACCGCGAAATCAGACGGATTCCCCTCGGCCATCGCCTGTGCCTTGTCGGCCTTCGCCTGCTCCTTCAACACCCGCTCATGCAGTCGACGACGGTGCTTGGCGGTCCTGATCTCCTCGCGCGCGCGGACGCTGGCGGCCTTGCGCTCGCGACGCGCGGCCTCCCTGTCCAACGCCGCCGGCGAAATGCCGAGCAGCAGCGACTTGGCCGCAAGATATCCGCCGACTCCCGCAGCCAGCACGATGATCGAAATCCCCAGAATGATCACCGCCGCCACGATCAGCCATCCGGCGATTCCCCAGGTCGGTACGTTGGTCATGCCATTCCTCTCCGTTGTCGCTCCCGCAGCCGTGGTCGCCGCATTATCATTCGCCGCACTGTCGTCTGCCGCGGCGGCATCATTGGTCGATGTATTGTCTGCCGTACCGTTCTTCGCATCGGCGTTCGCGTCACCATTCGCCGTATCGGCGGACTGCGTCTGATCGGCGTTCTGATCGTTGGATTCCGTAGAGCCGTCGTCGGACTGATCGTTCTGCGACTGCTGGTCGGACGCCGTCGCGAACGTCATCGGCGTGAACGTCTCGTTCGTCGAATTGGCCACGCCATGCGCACCGATCGTGATGATGCCGCACTGCACGGCCGTGCAATCGACATCGACCGGATTGCCCGACCGGTCCACGCTGGTGAACTTCGCGCCGGGCACGGTGATCTTGGCATGCCACGTGCCATCCGCAGCGAGCTGTCCGCCATTGGCGGCCGACGCGGTCGAATCGCCGGGGAACGCGACAAAGACGTCATAGCCGGTCGGATTGTTCTCGTCATCCGGCACGTACCGGTAGGTCTCCCCCGTCACCCCGCCCTTCGACGGCTTCCAGGAATCCCCGTTCGGATCGCTGACCCAGCCGAACAGCACGTAGATGCCGCCGAATCCGCCCTGCACCGACTGGAATCCGCTGCCGGACAGATCAACGGTCGTCGCCGAATCGGGATGCAAAGTGCCGCCCTCCACCGACGTCGACACCTTGGCGCCGGCCGCGTGTGCGGGCAACGGCAGTGCAACCGACGTGACGATCGCGATCACCACGGCAGTCACGGCCATCATAATCATCGCCGCACGTCGTACCATGCCAAACGTGGCCGTATCAGTACCGACCCCGGATCGGAAACGATGTACTCTACTCAACTCGTCGCTCACTGCACTCCCCCTGATTCCACGGTTCCACCGCCAGCATCAACGCCAGCATCAACATCAACGCCAGTATCAACACCAATGCCATGCCTGCCATGAACATTGCGGTCCACGACCGGACGCCACGGCACGATGATCAGTCCACCATCGGGATGACGCAGCACATCGATCCGGCACTGATACACGTCACTCAGCAGCACCGGCGTCAGCACCTCCTCCGGCGTGCCCAACGCACGCAGACGACCACGCTCCAGCAACGCCACACGATCGGCCCACGCGGCCGCCGCATCCAACGCATGCACGATCACCACCACCGCACATCCCGCGGCCGCATACTCACGCCCGACGCGCATCAGCATCTCCTGATGCTTCACATCCATGGCCGCGGTCGGCTCATCCAGCAGCAGAATCGGCGCGGTCTGCGCCAGCACACGGGAGAACGCAGCACGTCCCCGCTCACCGCCGGACAGCGACGTGTACACACGGTCGGCAAACGGCTCGACCTCGGTCATGGCCATCGCATCGTCGACGATATCGTCGTCATGCATCTCCTGAGCGGTGCCCTCCCACGGGGATCGGCCCATACGCACGATGTCGCGCACATCAAACGGGAACGTCACATCCACGGACTGCAGCAGCACCGCGCGACGCATGGCCAATTCCGTGGAATCCCAAGCGTCGATCGGCTTGCCGAACAGGGAGATGTCACCGTCGTCGAGCGGAATGTCACCGGTGATCGCGTTGAGCAACGTCGACTTGCCGGCACCATTCGGCCCCACCAACGCCAGCAGTTCGCCGGCGCGAATGTCAAGATCGATGTTGGACAGCACCGGGCGCTCGCCGATGGTCACGCTCACATTCGACAGGCCCAGCACGCATTCGCCCGGCTTGGGCATATCGGGCACCAGATGATCGGTGCGCCATGGCAGTGTCAAAGTCATCATGCCCAACCTCCCGACTTGGAACGGCTGCGTCGCAGCAGCCAGAAGAAGAACGGGCCGCCGACCAGCGACGTGAGCATGCCGATCGGCAGATCGGCGAAGGCGATGGTCGTACGTGCGGCGAAATCGGCGATCGTCAACAGCAGTGCGCCGCCCAGCGCGGACGCCGGCAGCAGTGCGCGATGCCGCGGACCGATGATCATGCGCAGCAGATGCGGCACCACGAGTCCGACGAACGAGATGATGCCGGAGAACGCCACCGCCGACGAGACCAGCAGGGCCACCGCGATCATGCAGACGAACCGCAGGCGTTCCACGTTCACGCCAAGATGACGGGCCGACTTCTCGCCCAACGACAGCAGATCGAGACGACGGGCCATGCACTGCACGATGATCATGCCCACCACGCACAGCGGCGTCACCAGCGCGACCTGCTGCCAGCGGCTGCCGTTGAACGAACCCATCTGCCAGAACACGATCTGATCGCGGGCACTGGTGGGCGCGGCGAACGTGAAGAACGCTATGAGCGCCCCTGCGATGGCGTTCACCGCCACACCGGTGAGGATGAGCGTGACGACTTCGGTACGGCCGCCGCGACGGGCGAGCACGTAGACGAGCATCGTGGTGCCCAGACCGCAGACGAACGCCAGGAACGGCGTGGTGAACGAGCCGAGGAACGTCCAGCCCATGAGAATCGAGCAGCTGGCACCCACCGCGGCACCCGACGAAACGCCGACCGTGCCGGGTTCGGCGAGCGGATTGCCGAACACGCCCTGCATCACCGCACCGGCCACGCCGAGCGCGGCACCCACCACGATGGCCATGGCGATGCGCGGGAATCGTACGTTCCACAGCGCCTCGTTGCCGAACGAACGACTGGGGCCATTGAGCCAGTGGATGCCGATCTTGTTGAGCACCGATCCGATCACCTGATCGAACGGGATGACGAGCTGGCCGAGCGACGCCGACACGATGGTCATGATCAGCAGCGCCACGGCCATGATCAGGAACGTGGCGGCGGTTCGGCCCATTCCGGTTCGGGAGGCGTTGGCGGCGAGGGCGAGATCGGCGGCGTTGGCGTGGATGCGGGCCTCGCGATCGCGCTGGGATTGGCGGGTTGTCTGGGTTTGCTGAGACGTCCGGGTTTGCTGAGATTGCTGGGCGACGATGGGGTCCGGACGATCATGCGGACTGGGACTGGCGTCGCCCGCACGTGCCGTATCGTCTGCACTCGTTGTGCGTGTCATGTGTGCGTGCTCCTAATTCTGCTGACTCTGCTGACTCTGATTCGCGCCCTGCAGCTGGTTCTCGATGACCTCGGGCTTCTGGTCGGGCTGATACGACAGTTCCGGCGCATACACGGCGGTGGCGAGCGCGGCCAGCACCTGCGCGGTCTGCGGTCCGAAACTCATGATCTCGTAGTCGCTCATGTCTACCACACGCCGATGCTGTCCGGCCGGTGTCTCCTTGATTCCGGGCAGCTCAAGCATGGAATCAAGGCCGCCTGCGGATTGCACGCCGAGCGTCATGGCGAGGATCACATCCGGTGCAGCCTTGATCAGCGCCTCGGCATTGGTGGGGGCCATGCCGTTGAATCCGACTTCCTTGGCCACGTCCACCGCGCCGATCGACTGGATGAGCGAATCGGCGCCGGAGCCTTCGCCGAACCAGTAGTAGATCGACGTGCCGCGGACGTAGAGGAACACGATGCGTGGCTTGTGGTCGGCGTCGGCCGGCACGAAACGTTTGCCGATCGTATCGATGGTCTGGCTGATTTCGCTGTTCGTGCGTTCGACGAGCTGCTTGCCGAGTTCGCTCACGCCGAGCGCGTCGGCCACGGCCTGGATTTGCGTGCCGACGCCGTTGATGCCCTGATCGCTGACGATGGGCACGAACACGACGGGCACGCCGGACTGGCGCAACTGTAACTGCACGTCGTACGGTCCGATGCTGGTGTCGGTGATGATGACGGTGGGCGACAATGCCATGATCGCCTCGGCGTTGAGATCCATGCCGTTGGCGGTCACCTTGGGCAGCTTGTCCATGCCGGACGAGCCGGTGGCGGTGTCCCTGCCGACGAGGTTGTACCCGAATCCGAGCGCATACACGGCGGCGGCGAGGCCACCGTTCTGGTTGAGCGCCAGGATGCGGGTCGTGTCGGTAACGGTCTGTTCGGGACCGTCGGAGCTTTTCACGGTCACGGGCAGCTGCTGCTGTTCGAATGGCGCGTTGCTGATCGGGATGATCTGGTCGGATTTGGTGTAGGCGGTGGTCGGTCCTTCGATCGTGCGCGGATTCTGCAGTTTGGCCGCAGTGACGTCGGGCAGTTCCGGAGGGTTCGGTTCGGTGGAGGCGTCCGGCACGATGCATGATTCGAGGCTGGCCTCGCTGATGGTGCCGATGTTGGCGCATCCCGCCACGGACAGCAGGCATGCGACCACGAGCGCCGACGTCAGCAGCGTGCGTGCGCCGCGTCGGAAATCGCTGATCATATGTCCGATGTGCATGGGTGATCCTTGTGGGTGTGTGAGTGTTTGTGTGTGTATGTGGGTGTTTGTGTGTGTGGGGGTGGTTGAGGTTGTGGAGTCAGGCAATCGGCAAATATGATCCGGCTCTCCTCCACCCATCGAAGGGTGTCATGACCGATGTCATGACGGGAGGAGAACCGGATCGTTACGTGTGATGATCAGTCGGATGATTGGTGCGATCTCGACGATCTCACGAATCATCCGACGATCAATCGTCACCCAATCGTCACCGTGACTCAGTCGCGGTTCATGCGGCGACGGGCGGCGAGCGCGATGCCGGCGCCGGCGGCCAGCACGAGGGCCGCACCGAACACGCCGAGGACGGCGGAACCGGTCTTGCTCAGCGTGGCGGGCTTCTTGGTGGCGTTCGTGGCGTTGGCGGAAGCGTTGCCATTGCTCGTCGTGGTGGACGAGGTGTTGCCGTTGCCGTTCGACGTGGTGCCGGAGGTGCCGTTGTTGTCGGCATCGCCGTTATTGGTGTTGCCGTTGTTGTCGGTACCGTTGTCACCGGTGTTCGGCGCGGACACGTGCACCGGCAGCGAGGCGGACACGGCGACGTCGTCGATGGTGGCCTTGATGGTCACGGTGGCGGAGCCGACCTTCAGCGCGTTCACGGTCGCCTTGGCACCGGTCTTGTCGGCGGTCACCTTGGCCACGGCGTCGTCGGAGGACTCCCAGGCGACGGTCACGTCGTCGGTGTTCTCGCCGGCGATCACGGCGTTCACGGTTGCCTTGCCGTCCACGTCGAGCTTGAGCTCGGTGATGGTCTTGCCATCGGCGTTGGCGAAGGTCAGCTTCGGCGCGATCGGTGCGGGGGCCACGGCGGTGCCGCTCTGCGCGGCGTCACTGGTGCCCTTGGCGTTCTTGGCGGTCACGGATGCGGTGTACTCAGTGGCCGGGTCCAGCTTGGTGAAGGTGTGCTGGAACGTGTCGGCGTCCACGTCGGCGGTCAGGGCGGAGGCCTTGACCTTGGCCGCGGAGGCGTCCTTCGGCGTGAGGGTCACGGTGTAGCCGGTGATCGCGGAGCCACCGTTGTCCTCGGGCTTCTCCCAGCTGACGAGCAGCTCGTGGGCGGCACCCTGCTTGGCGGTCACGTTGCGCGGGGCGGACGGCTTGGTGGCCTCGGTCGGGGTCACGGCGGCGGACTTCTCGGACGCGGTCGAAGAGCCGGCCTCGTTCTTCGCCACGACGGTGGCGGTGTAGGAGACGCCCTTGGCGGTCAGGCCGTCGAAGGTGACGGTGGTGGCGTCGGCGGCCACGTCCTTGGCGATCGGAGCGCCGGTGGACGGGGTGAGGGTCACGGTGTAACCGGTGATCGCAGAGCCACCGTCGGACGGAGCCTTCCAGTCGACCTTCACCGAGCCGGCGGCCGGCACGGAGACGGCGGGCTTGGCCGGGGCGGCCGGAGCCTGGGCCTGGGCCTTGAGCGAGATGGTCTTGGCGGTGTCGAGACGACGGTCGGTCAGCGACAGTCCGTGCGCGGCGGTGGTGCCCACCACGTAGGTCTTGCCGTACTGGAAGGTGTTGGCGGGAATCGTCACCTTGGTGGTGAACTCGCCATCCTTGATGTCGGCGGCCTTCACCCAAGCGGCCTTGAGGAAGTCCTGAGGGCTGGTCGGGTTCTTGCCGGCGGTCCACACATCGGCGTCGGCGACCACGGCGTAGGCGCCGTAGTAGGCGGCACCACCGGTGAAGCCGGTGCCCTTGACGGTGAAATCGGTGTCCTTGGTCGGGTCGATGTCGGAGACCGGGGTCACGGTGATGGTCGGGGTGGAAGTCGGGTCGGCGTTCGGGGTCACGGCGTCGGAGGCCGGGGACGCGGCGCTGGAGCCCTTGTCGTTCTTGGCAACCACGCTGGCGGTGTACGACACGGCCGGGGCGGTGAGCTTGCCGAAGGTGGTGGAGGTGGCGTCGGCGGCAACGTCCTGGGTGATCGGGTCACCGGTGGACGGGGTGAGGGTCACGGTGTAGCCGGTGATCGCGGAGCCACCGTCGGACGGAGCCTTCCATTCCACCTTCACCTGGTACGGATCGGCCATGGAGCCGGCCACGGTGGCAGTCGGCTTGGCGGGGGCGGCCGGGGCGGTGGCCTCGGGCTCGGCGGCCTTGAGGGTCAGGGCCACTGCGTGGTCGAGGTTGCGGTTGGTCACGGACAGCATGTGCGCGGCGAACGTACCGACCACGTATTCCTTGTTCGGGTCGAGCGTGTTGGCGGGGATGTCGAGCACCTGGGTCCAGTTGCCGTCCTTGTCCAGGTTGGAGTAGCCGTCCTTCGGATCGTTGGCGGGACGTACCCACTTCTGCACCAGGAAGGCACCCTGGTCGGTCGGGACCTTGCCCGGCTCCCATACGGACTTGTCGGCGATCACCACGTACGTGCCGTACGCGGCGCCGGAACCGGTGTATCCCTTACCGGTGACGGTGATCTGCTGGTCCTTGGTCGGGTCGATGGTGGTCGGATCCGCGGACAGCGTGCCGATGTTGCCCACCTTGGACGGGTCCTCGGCGGCCTTGGCGGTGTAGGCCACGGTGATCGGCGTGGGGGCCTTGGCCGAGGCGTTCGCATCGGAGGCGCCGTTGTTGTACCAGTAGGAGGACTGGCCGGTCTTGTCCTGGAAGGTCACGAAGTCCTGCGGCCAGGATCCGCCGTCCGGGGCCTCGGTGGTCTTGATGGAGTTGTACTCGGGGGTGACGGTGAAGCCGGTGTCGGTCACCTTCACGTTCTTCAGCTCGGCGATGGTCTGGTTCTCGGCGACGGGTAGCTTGCTCCAGCTGCTGCCGCCACGATCGGTGCCGTAGCCGGACAGGTCGGCGGTCAGTGTGGCGGTGCCGTCGGCGTTCACCTTCAGCTCCGGATCGGCGGCGAACCAGTAGGTCATACCACCGTAGAACGCGACGGTGAAGGAGCCCTTCCACGTGATGTCAGCGGTGTTGGCCGTCGTGTCGATCGTGCCGGTGCCCTTGCTGAAGTTGACGGTGGCACCGGTGGAGGAGCCATTGCCGCCGGAGTACGGCGTGGCGGTAGCACCGCTGGCGGTGAGGCACTTGGTGTCCCACGTCGGGGTGACGGTCAGGTCGCCCTTGGCGTCAGGGTACTTGATGCTCACGTTGCCGTCGGCGGCCTGGAATCCGGGCTTCGGATTGTCTGCGGTCCAGGCGGTCATCGCCTTGCCCGTGTCTCCGGCCTCGCCGGCGGAGATGAAGTTGCAGCCGCCCACCCAAGAGCCGCCGGTGGCGATCTTGCTCAGGCTCCAGCTCAGCGTGGCGTCGCTGGTGGTCTTGGCGGTGGTGTCGGCGGCAGAGGCCACCGGCACGATCAGACCGGCACCCATCGTGGCCGCGGCGACCACGGAGGCGAGCGCAGCGGCCCGTTTCCTGTTGTTGAAGAACACTGGTGTTCCTTTCGTCTCATTCCCCAGCGCCCGCTGCGAACCCCGATCGGCGCATGACTGCGTTACGCGATCGTCGTTCCATTTCGTACACGTCGTTCACGTTCATCAGGGCACGGAACGAATCCCATGAACCCCAACGAATTCGATTGGCGTGTACGACTCAACGTCTATTCCGGAGCCTCCCTTATGGGTCACCGGTTCGTGTCAGGCGGGCATCGGTGCCAGCGTTCCGACGAGACGATCCCGGCATGCATCAACCATCGACCCGTCGTCGGCTGTCACCGACTTTCGTTTATTCGTTTCGGCCACCGGCATGCCGTTTGGGCACAGCCGCTGGTCCAAGCGTCGGTTCAGTCGACGGCCTGCGCCGTCGGCTCGGTCGACCGCAATGATCATGACGATCCTGCGGGATAGTCCAACACTGTTCCACGACCATCGCCTCGACTGATCCAACTGTGTATGACAGGCGTGGTCCGTGAAGAACACTCGCACGATACGACGAGGAAAAAATCATTCTCAAGTCTTGATTTATCCAGAAAAACTACGTAGTCGCGCGCGCGATATCAAGAATCATTCGCAAAATCAATACCTGTGATAAGAATCACATTCCCTGTTTTCGCATGTCCACCGCGCATCCGGGTCCGCAGTATGGCGCAGCTCGCTCAGGATCTGCGGCAAGCGCCGAAACCCCCGGCAGAGACCTCTGCCAATCCAGCACAATCAGTAATCAACACAATCCGTAACAGCAACGCACTCATTGCGGGTTTGTCACAACTGAAAACCAACCCGCAGTGAAAGGTGACCTTCACTGCGGGTGCAATAGAATCGCACGATCAACCCGCAGCAAGGACCAGTCCCCCGTGCGGGTCCACCAACGCAACATAGAAAACCCGCAGTGTAGATCGCTCCTCACTGCGGATACATTGCAATACGGATATCAACCCGCAGCAAAGCCTCCTCCTCACGCAACGAATCCACCTGTAGCGTCTGGTTGAGCAGGTCTGCAGCCCCACGCACAACGGATCCGCCACACCAAACCTACTCACCAACCCAACGACAGCCCCTTTCCACTGCCGATGCGGCAATAAGCGAATCCACTGCGCCTCAACGGAATCAACACGAATCCACATTCGACCACATTGGCCAATTCCCCTGGTCAAGCTGGTTCCCACGCAATAGCGTCGATCATATGAGAACGAACACAGCCATCGAGACCCTCCTCGACAATGCACAACAGACACGACGCTGCGCTGCCGGCGCCAACGAATCCCAACGGAAATCACTACGATTACGAGCGCATCAACAACTCCTCGTAACCCCGTATCGCAACATGTACGCACGTCCGGAATACTGGCAATCGCTAAGTCCTCCAGAACGACATCTGCATGTGGCACGAACACTCTCCGAAATCCACTCTGCATGGACTTTCGCCGGTCTGACCGCCATCTGTGCGTATGGAATCGAGCATTCGTATGCATTGCATCGAGAATTGACGGTTCATATCGCAAGTGCCACGAAGATCGTGAATCGCAAGAACGCTCCGATACGCCGAATACATGTCCACGACATTCGACGCTATCAAGCCAACGGCATACCCGTCACCGACATCCATCGCGCACTCATCGATTGCGCATCCATGTATTCGTTCACCGACACACTGCCGATGTTCGATTCCGCGGCGCATAAAGGAGTATCACTGAACGGTCTTCCGGAATCCTGCCGGACACTCAGCATCGACAGCGCCAACGTCGTCGCACTGTGCGCATACGCGGATCCGCTGAGCGAGAACGGCGGTGAATCATTCGCCCGCGCGACGATCATCGAACTGGGATTCATCGTGCCTCGACTGCAACGGCCGTTCATGAATCCATCGAATCCGAACGCGCCGTTACGCGCGGATTTCACGTGGGAGCTGCCTGGAGGCATACTCATCGTGGGTGAATTCGATGGCATGGAAAAGTACGTCATGAACGATACGACACGCAGCAGCGTTCAGGCCAGAGTGCATGCCGAACGAGAACGAGAGAACCAACTCAAGGCTCAGGGCGTGACCACGATCGTACGGTTTGAATTCGAGGATCTCACTCATCCCGAACGGCTGGAGCACAAGCTGCTGCAAGCAGGCGTGCCGAAGCGGCGGTGATATGACCGTAAGTGCGGATCGTACCGTACGTGGAATCATACGGATGAGCGTGATGTGTACCAGCAACAACCATCCTTCGATGCCGATTCGGCACAGGCTGGATGCAGACCCGCAGTGAAGCGGTCAGCCCGCTGCGGGTCTGCATCACATTATGCGCGAACCCGCAGTGAAGAGCATGCATAACTGCGGGAATAGCGGAGTAGTACTACCAACCCGCAGTCAGCGGTTCTCCTCCATGCGGGTTGCTGTCAAACCGCACACCAACCCGCAGCAAACAGCTCTCTTCTATGCGGGTTTTTACTGATCCACACACCAACCCGCAGCAAAGATCATGTTCCATCTGCGGATCCGAACAAGTCGTCAGCGTCCAGCTATCCATCAGTTACCGAGGCAAAGCAATACCGATCAGAATCCACGTACATCCACGCATATTTGACGTGCCTCGCCGCTCCTACAAGCCAGACCTAGATCAACAGGAGAATCATTCCGCAAGCGATATCACACCCTCATGCGATGGACAATTGGACTGCAAGTGGACAACGGCGCGACGCGGATGTTCCCGAGAAGGGCAGACGGTAGGGTGGGGCGTATGACGATTACTGTTTCCACAGACGGCAGCGCACTGGGCAATCCGAACGGTCCGATGGGATGGGCGTGGGCCGATCATGAGGCGCATGCCGGCGGACGTCCCGGTCACGAACACAGCGGTGACTGCGATGCCGGCGGTGCCACGAACGGCACGAATCAGATCGGCGAATTGTGCGCAGTGCTCGAGGTGCTGCGCGCGCATCCCGGCAGCGAGCCGCTGGTGATCGAAACGGACTCCCAGTATGCGATCAACTGCTCCACCAAGTGGGTACACGGTTGGAAGCGCAACGGTTGGAGGAACTCGCAGAAGAAGCCGGTGAAGAACGCGGCCGTGATCAAGGCGATCGACGTGGAGCTTGCAAAACGTCCCGGACCGGTGAAGTTCGTGTGGGTGAAGGGGCACGCGGGCAACGCCGGCAACGAGAAGGTGGACGAGCTGGCGCGCACGTACGCGGAGGACTGCCGGTCCGGCGCCCGCGATGGATACCTGCCCAGGGAGGGTTGGGAGTCGCTGCTGGCGTCGGAGTACGCCAAGGGCACGGATGTGCCCGCCGACGCGCAGATGCTCATGGATGGGAAGATCACGGCGGCTGAATATCATCTGGGACACGGCGAGGATACGGGTGGCGTTGGCGCGGCCGGTGGATCGTCGGGGGGTGCGACACGCGCCGGCGCACGTGGTACGAGTATGACTGCCGATCGCAGTGAACGCACCGATCGCGGTGAACGATCGCACACGTCGCATACGTCGCGTGATCATGGCACGAAGTCGTTGGCGCAACAGCTCGCCGGAGAGGAAGGTGTCCCCGAACTGGCCGATTTTTCGGCTGCATCGACGGCTGCGAACGCGTCGGCAGACGGTACCAGCACCAAACGCAATGGTTCGCATAAACGTACTGTCGGCATTGACATCGACAACGGTTCAGTCGACGACGGTACGGCCGGAGACGGCTATATCGATGACGGCACGACCGATGTCAATGTGCATGACAACGTGCATGACAACGTGAGCGTTGACGACGGCTCTGTCGACGGCCGCACACGCCACGAAACCGATACGGATCGGCGCAATGCAGCCACGGCAGAGGATGCCGGGAACGCCGCGTATAGCCGCCAATCGCCTGATCCGCAAACATCCGTTCCCGCGACCGGAGCCGTCAACGACATCGTGCAGAATACCCGTCAGACCGCCGCCCGACAGACGTCGCCTGTTGTTTCACAATCGCCACGACGGGCGACCGGAAGCGGACTGCATGCGTCGGGCAGGATCCGGATCACGCCTCCGCCGTCGAGTAGTCCGTCGTTCGCCGGCGGCACGATCACGATCAACGGCACGATCTCGTTCACCGGAACCGTGGATGCCGACGGATACATGCAGCTTGACGGCGATGTGACGATCATCCCGCATGGTTCGCGCGGGTGATGGCAGAACGAACCGTCGCCCGCGAGCCGAACCGTCACCCACACGTCACCCGCCAGCCGAACCGTCACCCGCCAGCCGAACCGCCACCCACGACAATGCGGCAATATGGCCACCCCCGAAATTCCACGCGGCCGCCTAGACTGGGCAGGGAACTCATAGAACGTTCAAAACCGATCGCTCAGACGCACATATCGCGAAGGAGAAGACATGGATAAGGCACAGCAGGACGCACTGAAGAAGGCGGCGGGCATCGAAGCCGCCAAGCTCGTTGAGAACGGCATGATCGCGGGTCTGGGCACCGGCTCCACCGTGCGCTTCCTCGTTGACGAGCTTGGCCGCCGCGTGCAGGAGGAGGGCCTGCAGTTCACCGGTGTGACCACCTCCCGCCGTACCCAGGAGCAGGCCGAGGGCTATGGCATCAAGATCGTGGATGTGGATGATGTGGACCACATCGACGTGACGATCGACGGTGCCGACGAGGTGGACAAGAACTTCAACGGCATCAAGGGCGGCGGTGCCGCTCTGCTGTGGGAGAAGATCGTGGCCATCAACTCCAACAAGATCGTGTGGATCGTGGACGAGTCCAAGGTGGTCGACACCATCGGCAAGTTCCCGCTGCCCGTCGAGGTGATTCCGTTCGGCGCCGGCCACGTGGTCAAGAAGTTCGAGGCCAAGGGCTACAAGCCGGTGCTGCGTCTGGACGCCGACGGCAAGGAGGTGCGTACCGATGAGAACAACTTCATCGTCGACCTGCACCTCGAGCGCATCGATCATCCGCAGGATCTTGCCGAGGACCTGATCAACACCGTGGGCGTGGTGGAACACGGTCTGTTCCTCAACATGGTCGACACCGTGATCGTCGGCGATCCGAACGGTCCGCGCGTGATGACCAACGGCAACAAGTGATGCAACAGTGACCAGACGACGAACGGATACGATCCGATCCATCTGATTTCGCGGTTTATCCAGTAGTGCCGTCGACATCTTTGTCACAATATGACGATAGATGCCGACGGCACCTTTGTATATCGTTCTTTATATCCGTTTCCGCCATATACACGGGCAGTGAGTATTCATAACGTCGTGTGCCCACGACCATCGGGACCGTTCGATGCTTATTCGCCTTACGTGTACGTCCGATAGGCATCGCAGTCCATCCCCGATGCTTGTTTGACGCACACATACGACCGATAAGCACCGACACTCTTCCTCGATGCTTGCCCGACACATGCATGTGTCCGATAGGCATCGCAACACATCCACCATGCCCATTCGCCGTACGCATACGTCCGATACGCACCGTAACCCATCCCCGATGCTTGTCTGACGCATGCGCGCGTCATACAAGCAGCCCTTCGGCCACGCAACCAACCAACCCCAATCCCAATCTTTCACATATAACGAAAGGTCCCGAACCACGTCGTGTGATCCGGGACCTTTCCATGCTGTTGAGCTGCTCGCAACGGAGCGCAACACTACTTGCGCTGGTGACGAGTCTTACGCAGCAGTTTGCGGTGCTTCTTCTTGCTCATCCGCTTGCGGCGCTTCTTGATGACGGAACCCATCTGAAGCCTCCATTCTATACATGTCGAAAAGATTGCAACTTGCCCAATAGTACTACGGTTTTCGGACGAACACCACGAAACTCCCACACTTCGTGAGTAAAACGCCGATGTATCACCGAAAACGATCGACCGTCATACGCTTGACGGCCCATCCGTCCGGCCCGCGCACCCGGCGTTACAGGCGTTACGGGCATTACAGCGGGAACTGCTGATAGAACGACAGCACCGCATCCTTCGGGCCGGTCACCTGGAACACCGCCGTATCGTTCTGCCACACGGCCACAGCCTGCTTCTTATCGGAAGCATCGGCCTTCACCAAATACGTACCGGTGTTCGCGCCCGACACCTTCACATTGCCCTGGGCCAGTGTGTCGCCGGTGAGCGTTCCGGCCACAGCGTCATACTGCGTCTTGGCGGCATTCGAGTCGGACCACTGACCAACCAGCACGGTCAGATCCTGAGCCGTATCGCCGGTGGAATACGTGACCGTGTACTCCTCCACCGGATTCGCGGATGCCCAATCCTGCGCGGCTTCGGCACCGGTACGGGCGTAGTTGGTCACGGAGTCGGGTGCCGCCTTGAGCAGGTCCGTCGCGTCGGTCGGCAGAGCGCTCGCCTTGATCGTTGGCGTTGCCGGAGCGGACTGCGTCTGCGAGGCCTGACTGGATCCATTTTGATTCTTCATCGCCCATCCCGGCCAGATGAATGCGCTGGCCAGTGCCAGCAGCACGACCACCGCCGCGATGACCACGACAACAAGACGACGACGAGAGGAAGTGGAATTGTTATTAGGATTAGGCATACGGCGATTCTCTCACGGCGTTAGGACGCTCATACCCTGACCATTCGCAGTGTTTTTCTCAGGTTTTCGTCACGCTTGGCTCATCCTTTATCCACAAAGTTTCATTTTCACGATATTCTCGCCACGTTCCATCTCCTCCCCGCTCGTTAGTGTGATCACACTAATGGGCAAGGCTGGATAGGAATCGGGCTAGGGGGACTCGATCCGTGTGCCACGCGATCAGTTCGTCGCCATGCGCTAGTTCGTCGCCATGCGCTAGTTCGTCGCCATGCGCTAGTTCGTCGCCATCCGACATCTGCCACTTCACGCGTTTGACACCAACGTCGATCTCATGGCACCGTTGCCCAAGGATGTACAAGAATGTCCAAGACTGCTCAGCTCGACCATCATCCATGGTTCGTGCGGAATCTGATCGACATCGAACAAATGTCACCCAACGCCAATAGCGTGGAGATCATGGCGAAATCCTCAACTCAGTATCTGTGCTCGGAATGCGGCTGGAGCGGCGGCAAGTGGTTCGGTCGATGCCCCGAATGCGGCCAGTGGGGCACAGTCGAGGAATTCCATGAGGCACGACCGAGTTCGCGTACGCGCGCGGCGAAGATCACGGTCACGGAGACCGGTGTCGTGACCGCAGGAGGCCGCACCGGCACAGGCCGCGGCATCAACGCCGGAACCGGCTCAACGAATGGCAGTATCCGCGCCGGCAGGACGCGCGCCGCCGGCACCAACCCTGTCTACGACGTCAGCGCGGGCGGCATCGGCGCGGTCCGCACATCGCGTACGGAGGCCGTGTATGTTCCGGATAGCCTGATCACGCCGATCACCGAGGTGGCCGATCATGACGTGGATCGTATCGGCACCGGATTCGAGGAGTTCGACCGCGTGCTCGGCGGCGGCATCGTACCCGGATCGGTGGTGCTGGTGGCCGGCGAGCCCGGCATCGGCAAGTCCACGCTGCTGTTGGAGACCGCGGGACGCGTGGCCAAAAGCATTGGCGAGGCTGCTGTCAGCAACACGTCAGCCAGCGGCGATACCGCCAACAACACCGCCACCACCCCCACCGACCTCACCGGCAAGGTCCTCTACGTCTCCGGCGAGGAATCCACCGCCCAGGTACGCATGCGCGCCGGACGTATCGGTGCGGTGAACGAGAATCTGCTGCTGTCATCCACCACCGATCTGGCCACCGTGCTCGGTCTGCTCGAACAGGTGAATCCGCGTCTCGCCATCGTGGATTCCGCGCAGACCATCACCTCGCAGGACGTCGACGGCATCGCCGGCGGCTCCACGCAGGTGCGCGAAGTGGCGAGCGCGCTCATCGACGTGGCGAAGAGCCGCGGCATCCCCGTGCTCCTTGTGGGCCATGTAACCAAGGATGGCTCGATCGCGGGCCCGCGCACGCTGGAGCATCTGGTCGACGTGGTGTGCCAGTTCGAGGGCGACCCGCAGACCGCGTTGCGTATGCTACGCGCGGTGAAGAATCGTTTCGGTCCCACCGACGAAGTCGGTTGCTTCGACATGAGCGGCGAGGGCATTGACGAGGTGACCAATCCCGGCGCGCTGTTCCTGTCCGACGCGGACGACGCCGGCGGCACCGGCAGCGGCGGCTCGGCGAACACCGAGGGCACGTGCGTCACGTTCACAGTGGACGGCCACCGTAGTCTGCCGATCGAAGTGCAGGCGCTGGTCACGAATTCCGTGCTACCCACGCCTCGCCGCGCCACGAACGGCATTGATTCGAACCGTCTCGCCATGCTCGTGGCCGTGCTGTACCGACATGGCAAGGTGCCGCTGTTGACGAACGACCTCTATATTTCCACGATCGCCGGCGGTCTCGCCAAGGAGCCGTCATGCGATCTGGCCGTGGCGGCCGCGTTGGCGAGCGCCGCGTTCCATGCGCCGATCCCGCGAGACTGGGCCGCCATCGGCGAAATATCGCTGACCGGTCAGGTCCGCCCTGTTCCACGGTTGGAATATCGTCTGCGCGAGGCGGCCCGATTGGGTTTCACACATGTGGTGGTGCCGAAACATCGTCGCGGCGCCAAGCCGATATCCGTGGACGGCATCACCGTGATCGAGGTCGACTCACTGCCGCGCGCGTTGCGTGCGCTGGGCGTGGAACGTAAGTAGTCGCAGCAAGCCCCCTGCACAGCGATCCCCTACTGCACAGTGATCGTCACCGGCGAGGACTTGATCTTCTCATGATCGCGCACGGACAGCGTCGCCACATACGTGCCGGGATCCACCTTGGCACGTGCGTTCTCCGCCTGACACTCGCTGCCGGTGCTGGTCGTGTTCCACGCGATTGTCTGCGTGTCCTTGTCGGAACCGGTCATGAGCAGTTGCCGTGAATCCACCGGGCAGGAATCCGACCGCCAGACCGTGTTGTCACCGGACGTGATCGTCAGAATGCGTGACGCGTTCGACGCGTCGATCACACAGTCGCGTTTGCTGTCATGTTTGATCACGACCTTGAAGGTGACCTTGCCGCCCTGTGCGACGGTGGTCGTGTCGGCGGTCAGGTCCAGCGAGACATCGGACGCCGTGCAGTTGGGGATGCCGGGATTCTTCGCCTTGGTCGAGCTTTCCGACGCGCTGGGCGTGGCGGATTTCGACGTCGATGCGGATTCGCTGGGCTTGGCCGACTGGCTTGCCGACGCGCTGCTCTTGCCGTTCGAGGCACTTGCCGTGGCGCTCGCGCTTTGCGACGACGATGACGACAACGAACCGCTTACCGCCTGCACGCCACGGACCATGCCATACACCAGACCGCACAGTGCGGCGATCACCGCCAGCAATACGATCACTGCGACGATGCGACGACGACGATAGATCCGCTGCTGTTTCTTGCTGATTTTGCGCACCGGTTTCCGGGCCGGTTTTCTGGTGAATTTCTTCGGGGAGCCATTTGACGTGTTCTTCCGCTGTGCCATAGCACCGAGTGTAATCGGCACCACGGTATTCCAACCAGAACGGTATTCCAACAGAACCGTATTCCACCAGAACGGTATTCCAACAGAACCGTATTCCACCAGAACGGTATTCCAATGGGACAATATCCCGGCGGTCGGTATCCAGCAGGACAACGTCAGACCCGGATGGCCGTAAGTCACCGCGGCAATGTCAATGCCCCATCGGGCAGGATCTCAATCAGTCCGTCCTCGTCCAACGATGCGATGCACGCGTCAAGTTGCACATGATCAGCCCATAGTTGTTCGACCTGCGTTCGTGTGATCACACTAGCGGATTGGGATGGATGGGTTCCCGATTGGATTTCGGACTGCGCTTTACCCGCCTCGCGCAATGCGGCCATCACCAGACCGCGCACCTGACGATCCGTTCCCTGGAACCGCTGCCGTGGCCTGGTCCGCTTCTCCCCCAGCCCCGGCAGCCCGGCCTTCAGAAACGCGCAATCGTCCGACACCGGGCACGATTCGCACAACGGCTTCTTGGCCGTGCACACCACCGCACCCAACTCCATCACCGACTGGTTCCACACCACCGACTGCGCAGCATCGGCCGGCAGTACGGTAGCGGCAAGATCACGCTCGGCACGGGTCGCCGCACCGCCGCACGACTCCTCACCGAGGAACACACGCGACAACACCCGACGAATATTCGTGTCGATCACCGGAACACGACGACCGAACGCAAAACTACTCACCGCGCTCGCCGTGTAGTCACCGACACCGGGCAGATCCAGCAACTGCTCGTAGTCATCCGGCAGACGATCCCCGTAGGTGTCCGACACCACGCGCGCACACTCCTGCAGCCGCAGCGCTCGCCGCGGATAGCCGAGCCGCCCCCATGCGGTGATCACCTCGGCGGTGGGTGCCTTGGCCAGCGACGCCGCGTCCGGCCATGCGGCCATCCATGCCGTCCAGTACGGCACCACGCGGCTCATCTGCGTCTGCTGGCTCATCACCTCCGATACGAGTACACCCCACGGGGTGGCGCGACCGAACCGCCATGGCAGATCGCGCGCGTTTGCCTCCCACCATGCGGCCAGTCTGCGGCGGATACGTTCCCGACTGGTCTGCGTAATGCCACCATTCTGCCTGACGCCTCCGGTCTGTCTGACATCTCCGGTCTGCTCGGTGTCTCCGGTCCGCGCGGCGTCTATGGTCCGCTCGGTATTTACGGCCCGCGCACCGCCTCCGGTCCGCTTGCCATTCCCAGTGTGTGTGATGTCTGAAGTCCGTGTAACGCCTGCCATGTCTACCTGTATTTCCGTCGTTCGTGCCCAACCGCCAACCATATCGACTTGCATGATTTGCCATCAGCAACCATGCCAAACCCGCACCGATCGCGCAACTTCATTGGTCAGATAAGTAGGTCGACGCCGACGAATCACGTGACCAGACAACGGCATGACGCCGATCACCCACGGACTACATCCGTCGGCCACGACCGGTTTGACCCAGAGTCATGGTCGGTTTGATCCAGAAACCACGTCCGGTTTGACCCAGAAAGACAGAAACTGGGTATACCCGGTACACGAAGAGACCGATATCGGCTTGCTCGTGTACCGGGTATACCCAGAGCCGGTTGAAAACGGCCAGACAGCCGAACGCTAGAGAACGCTACGGAACTGTCGCTTGGCGTTCTTATTCTTGACGATTGTGAATATGGAACAGAATCCCGCGAACACGACTCCGACAACCCCCGGAAATCCGCAGAATCCCGCCGAAACCGAATCCGTCTTCGCCAACGCTTCCAATCCTGAGGCCAAGGTCGAGAAGATGTTCGAGTACGGCTACCGCAAGTCGAACTACGGTCCCGACGAACTGGTGACCGACGCCCATGGCAACCCGATCAGCGTGGTGGACGCCATGCTCTCCCCGCACGCCGCCGCCCAAGCGGAAACCGTCACCCCGCACCTGTGCTACTACTCGCCGCGTATTCCGGGCAACACCGGTTCGGCCATCCGCCTGTGCGCGGTGACCGGAACGATCCTGCATCTGGTTGAGCCGCTGGGCTTCAACCTGCGCGACACCAAGCTGCGTCGTGCCGGCCTGGACTACCATGACATGGCCCATGTGGTGCTGCATCCGAACTTCGAGAATCTGGTGGAGTCGATGCCGAACTCCCGCATCATCGCGTTCACCGCGCATGCCACCAAGCTGTACACGGATATCGAGTACCGTCCGACCGACATTCTGCTGTTCGGCCCCGAACCGGGCAACATTCCCGATCCGATGGACATCATGGAGGGGCCGCATGTGGCCGAGCAGGTGCGTCTGCCCATGCGTCCGAGCCTGCGCAGTCTGAATCTGACGAACTGCGCATCGATCGCCATCTATGAGGCATGGCGACAGCTGAATTTCGCCGGCGGCGAGTGAGTCCAATACCACCGACCCAATAGCCCCAGATACAGTTTCGCGCACTCTTCGACAACGAAGCCGAAGAGTGCGCGAAACCTATTACCAATCATCCTTGGAATTGCAACGGTTCTCCGAAAAACTCCCCGTTCACTGACCACAGTCGTTCACGAAGAGTGTGCGCAATTCTCGACCTCACCCCCCACGTGGAGGCCAAATCCTTTAGTTTGAGGTTCCTGTCTTTCCGGAATTGTTGCCGTTGTTCCCATTGCCGGAGTCGGTATTTCCCGTATTGCTGGATCCGTTGTTACCGTTGTTACCGGTGTTTTCATTGCCTCCGTTGCCGTTGTTGTTATTATTGCCGTTGTCCCCGGTGTTGTTACCACCAGTGCTGCCGGATTCCCCGGAAGTTGGCTCCTTGGATGTGGTAGGCGACGAAGTCGTCGGGCTCGGGCTGGTCGGCGAGGTGGAGCTCTTCGTGCTCGGCGAGGGGCTTGTGGTCCGTCGCGGCGTCGTGGTGCGGCGCCGGGTGGTTCCACTGTTGCTGTTCGAGTTGCTCGAGTCAGAGTCGTCGGACTCCGCCTGTCGTTGCGCCTCAAGCGCCGCCTGATACTCGTCCATCGACTTCTTGACGGCGTCGACCGCGCTCTGCAGATCGCTCTTCGCCTTGTTGAGATCGTCAACGGTGGCGTCGGTCTTCCCGAGCACGCCGTTCGCAGCATCGATCGCGGACTGCAGTGCGGTGCGCGTGGATTCATCGGACACTTCGCCTTCGCTGTCGGTCATGGTCTGCTGTGCGGTGCCGACGAGATCCTGCAGCTGCTGCTTGGCGGTGTCGATTTCCTTCTGCTGCTTGCTGTCGGTCACGGCCTTGGCCGCATCGGTCACCGCGGTCGCGGTCTTTTCGATCTTGTCCGCCAGCGTGCGGTTGTCCTTGGCAGCCGTGTTCAGCTGATCCGCCGAGGTCAAATATGTGCAGCTCTTCGCCTTCTCCATGCTGCCAGCCGTTTCGACCGCGGTCTTCAACGTGTTGACGGTGTTGGCATCGGCCACCTGGTCACCGGCGATGCCCTGCGCGTCCTTGGTGCTGCTCAACGCCTTACTGAGCTTTTCATTGGCGATGGTGACACGGTTGTTCGCCGCGATGCACTGGGTCATGGCATCAGAGTGGGCACTGTCTTTCTTCAACGAGTTCCAGTAGACAAACACGCCACGATCAGACCGATCACGACCAGGATCGCCACGACGATCGCCACAATCACCCACGGGGATTTCTTCTTCTCCTCGGGCTTTTCCTCCTCCACCATGTCATCGGAGAATCCGGTGCCGGCGAGCGCGGCCAACGCGGGCTTGTCACTGTGTTCGAAGTCGTCGGGAGCCGAAGACGGTCCGGCGAACTGCGGCAGATCGCCGAACGGTTTGGTGGCGTCGTCGCTGGGAGCTTCACCGGTCACGGATGCCGGGAACTGGATGGGCTCAATGCCCCAAGACGTGTCGACGATATCACCACCGTGCCGCGCGGATGCGGCGGCGGCATCGTCCGGGTACAGCCATGCGGATGTGGACATGGTCGACGTTTTGTCGGATGATTCGGCATTGGCGTTCGCCTCGGCGGCGGCATCGGCGAGCGCGGACGGAGAGAATACCATAGTCGGCGCTTCCGTGACGGTGCCGGGAACATCGACTGCCGACATATTCGAATCGGCGACCACCGTGGGTACGCCGGAAACCCCATCCGGTGCATCATCGTCGGCATGTGACGGATCGATCGACGGTGCGTTGACAGGGATGGAATTATCGAGATTGAGACCGTCAGAAATGGCATCATTCAGATCGAGCGACGACGTCGAAACAGGTGCAGTCGCTGGAGTTACCGGCATTGTTTCCGTTGCCGCGCCCGCGTTCGCGGATGTATCCGTCGGAAAGACGGTCGCATTGATATCCGGAATGGAAACATCCGGAATGACGATATCTGGAATGACATGGGCACCCTGACCGTAGTCATGCTCCTGCTCCTGACCAGAATCCGGACTCTGACCGGCAAAGTCCACATTGTCGTTCTTGCCGTCCACCGATTCAGCGGGAATATTCAGTGGAATATCCACAGGAGTGTTCACCGATGACACCGGAACGGGCCCGGATATCGAGTGGGAATCAGCAACGGCAGGCATGCCGGATCGTACGGACGATCCGGGAATATCGGCCATCATGGGCACATCGGCGCCCACGCCGGAAGCGGCGGCATTGGTCGGAGCCGGACCGACAACTGGTTTCTTGGCACCGTCACCGTTGATACCGTTGGCACCATTGGCGTCGTTGGGTGTGGAAGTGATGTTCTGATCGTCGGTCATTTCGTCAGGGTCGCCTTTCCGCGGTCGACGCCGGCATCAACAGGAGCGGCAATGGGAGGGAGCACAACGGTTTCCGCTGAGGAACCCACGGATTCAATAGCACTACCAGCACTACCAGCACTACCAACACTGTTCCCAATACCACGGGTCGCGGTCGCAGCTCCGGCACCGCCGTCCACATAATGCTTGCGCATGCTGTCCAGAATGATCCACAGCGCCTTGTTGGTCTGCTCCGCGGCACGGCAGAACACGTCGAAGCTCTTGCCCATCGGATCGTCCACGTCGCGCGGCGCGGGGATCATCGGTCGGATGAATGATGCGGCGTCGATCACGGACTGGAGACGCTCCTCAAGCGTCCGCCCCTTGACCAGTTGCTGCTGTGCGGAATACAGGCACATATTGGCGAATTCGGTCACCAGGAACGTATAGTTCACCGTCATCGGTGCCATCGAGACGATGTCGCGCCGCTGTTCCTTTTCGAAGCAGAGGATCAGGTCGGAGTCCTGCGCCATGTCGGCGGTGAGCGGCCGGGATCGGAACGCGCTGGAGTCGATGCCCACGCTGGTCATGAGCTTGGCGCTGGACTGGTGGATCGGATGGCTTTTCAGCCCCTTCACCCCGGCGCTGGACACCACGATCGACGAGCCGGCAAGATACCGCTTCATCATCAGTTCGCCCATGGGCGATCGGCAGACGTTGCCCGTGCAGACAAACATGATGCGCATGGATCGACCTCTACTTACCTTTTCCTTTGCCTGTTTACGTATGTTTCCTAATGGTTCCGTATTCCCATTTCCAGCATGGTCGCATAGATTACCGCCGAATGCAGGCCTGCATGGAGTTGGACGGGGCTCAGCCCAGCGAGGACTTATTGACGTTATCCACCGCACTCTGCAAAGCGCCAGCGGCGTTCTTGTACACGGTGGTGCTCATGATCTGGTTGGTGCTCACCAGCTGCTGTGCCTGATTGATCACGTCAGCCAGCTGAGTTCTCGCAGCCGGGTCGGCCTTGGACGCGGCCGCGGAACTAAAGAACAGCTGCACATCCTTCAGCTGGTTGGTAAGGTCCTGACGGGCCGCCTGGGCTTCCTTGGCATCCTTGGACTTCAGAACGGCATTGCTGGCATCCAGCACGTTTTCGTTCTTGGTGCCAAGATCACGGGTCTGCTTGGTGATGTTGTCGTCGACGGACTTGTTCTGGCCAATGCCCGCGCTCGGATTGCAGTCATTGGTGATCTGGGGCACGTTCTGCGTATCGGAGATGGCTTTCTGCAGATTGTCAAGGGTTGCGGGATCGGCCACCGCATCGGCGGTGACCTGGGTTGCCGGCTGCACGGATTCCACGGTCTTCTTGAGTCTGTCGGTGCTCTGCTGATAGATGGAGACGGACTGCTGGCAGGAGTCGAACGCAGCCTGGGTCGCATCCTTGTTCTGCAGGAACACAAACCCTCCGCATGCAGCGGCAGCCACGACGACCACCACCGAGGTGAGGATGATGGTCAGTCTGCGTGCGGGATCGGACGGTAGCACATTGCCGGAACGTGCGGCGAGCGCGCTGGGATCCAGCAACGGCATACGTCCGGTGGAGGTGGTGGGAGGGAAGGAGAACAGGGTGAATCCACCATTACCAGTGGAGTCATTTTTCGCACCAGCTGCGGCGCGTATGTTGTCAATCGGCCAATTGTATTCCTCTGCCATGCAAACCCTCTCCTGCAGTACCGCTACGAAACAATCCAATAGCTGTTTTACCAAACCCCCGCTACAGTTCGGGGGTGTTCACGGTCTTTCGTTACCTTACGCTTTTTCGCCCCGACCGATGCCGGCCTCGTGCAAAAACTTCACGTTTTTCACGAACACGCCCCTGTCCCGTCGTCCCTTGCCGGTTCGGATTCAGCCCCGTGAACCACAGGAACATCCACAATGCGTAGAATGCGTATCCCTCGAATTGGATGTACAGATAGATCAGCAGGAGGAACCAGCATATCGTCATTCGGTTCCACGCATGATTGCGATTGATATGCATGACGATCAGTACGATCGCGGCGATGAATAGCACCAGTCCGAATTCGGTGATGAAATCCACGTAGGCGTTCATGGTGAAGATGTAATGGTCTTCATGGAGGCTGCCAAGCAGTCGGATTTCATAGCTGTCCTGCGGATTGACGCCTAAAGCCATGATCACGCTGCTGGCAGCGTCGTATCCTCGTGCGATAGCATCCTTGAGGTTGCCCGCACCGAATCCGAACAGCATATGCAACGGGTCCGCGAGCCATGCCTCGATCGGTGCCAAGGAGCGGAACAGACGGGCGAACGCGGATGCGTCACCGGTCAGCACACCGTTCTGGAGTAATGACTGCACGCGCGCATTGCGGAGCAGTACCATGGCTCCTCCCACGCACACCGCCGCAAATCCCGCCGCCGCGATGGCTCGATTCCGCTTGTGCCGGAAATCCACAACTACGGCGATCCACAGCACGAAGGCCACCACCGTATCGATGAGAATCCTCACGCCAGCGCCCATGGCCGCAGCCCCGAACGCATACACCAGTATGAGCAAGAGCACGTCCTTACGTTTGGTGAGCCAGCAGATCGGCATGAGC
Organism: Bifidobacterium sp. UTCIF-39; assembly: GCF_006408715.1. Classification (NCBI taxonomy): domain Bacteria; kingdom Bacillati; phylum Actinomycetota; class Actinomycetes; order Bifidobacteriales; family Bifidobacteriaceae; genus Bifidobacterium; species Bifidobacterium sp. UTCIF-39. The sequence continues at coordinate 101,086 of NZ_JEOG01000009.1, forward strand.
ACGCCGAACAGGTGCATGCCGATGTATGAGGGTTCAGCAAACAGGAACTGGATGTGATGCGGCACATAGCTGCGTTCCATCTTGAACTGGAAGAATCGGATGATGGTCTGATCGCCTGTATGCATAATCACGAACTGCAGCACACCCACGCCGAATGACAGCCAATAGGCCACGGCGATCACCGTGACCGCCGCCGATATGCTCAGTCGTTTGATCCGAAACGCCACATCGAGCGATATCAGACAGCTGATACCAGTGGCCAGCGCCACAAGAGTACGTACCGCGGTGTTGATATGGAAACCGATGGTCAGCCATCCGAAAACGGAAACGAGTACACAGATCACCGGGAACGCCAGAAGGGTGCCGTACCGGGCGACTGTCTTCGGCAGGGACCAAACGTTGAGCAGCGCATACGCGCCGAACAGGATCGGTGCGATCGGCGTCCAGTACATCATGGAGAAGCCGTATATGGTGCCGTCCACCGGCAGCATGAGGAACGCCAGATACAGCACCACGTCGGTGGGATCGGCGAATAGTTTCCGCCTGCGATCTTCAGAGCCGGTACGTTCAGATCGTTCCATTGGGAAAGCTACGTTCATCGTTCCGTTTCCGGCGTGACTCATATTGACCATCAACCTCCCTGATCGTATGATTCACTGTTATCGCCGCGGACATTTCACTTTGATATTTGACAAGTATTCCCGTCCGTATGCCGATTCAGTGCTGGTAATCATAGGTGATCTTCGGCTCGCCTATGACAGGCGTCTGATCGAACTGCAGAGGAGCCGAACCGGACGCGGTCGTCACATCATATTCCAGTGTCACCGTAGCGCCTGGCGCGATCGTGCATACCGGGTCCGCCCAGTATACCGTTCCATTGGATGAAAGCTTGGTGAACGCGCTTTGCAAAGCCGGCACCTGAACGCTCGAATTGCTGGTTATCTTGATGTTCGTGACACTACCGCCCGCCGGTTGCGCGATTATGAACGCGTGTCCTGCCACGCCCGGTTGGCCGAGCTGGTTGAGAGCCTCATGCAATGCCGTCTTGGCTTCGGCCGGCTGGTTGGATTTGTCCACTCGATCCCCAAGCATG
>NZ_JEOG01000010.1:0-20836 GCF_006408715.1 Bifidobacterium sp. UTCIF-39
TTGACCCAGAGATAATCGGCCGGATATACCCAGATCGGGGGACTACGAACGGGTACCGGTCCGGTTTGACCCAGATTCGTGTCCGGATATACCCAGATTCGTGTCCGGATATACCCTGACCTATGTCCGGTTTGACCCAAGTCGTAGGCGCGATTGCGCATAGTGTCCGGTTTGACCCAGATCGGTGTCTGGATATACCCAGACCTATGTCCGGATATCTCCAGATCGGGTCTTCGAATTGTGCGGACAAGGTCCGAAAATAAAAAAGGAGAGGGGCCGGCTTAGAAGGGGGATGATTCCGGCCCCTCTCACGGACGGAGCGGGTTGGGGGATGCTCCGTCCCATGTCTCAGAAGCTGTTTTTGATGGGGGAAGCTCCTGAGTTCTTACTCGCGGTAAGTCTTTCAATCCCCTTCGGTTACAGGCGTTGTAAACCTTCGTCGTGTAAACCATATCACTCTTTATGAGGAAAGATCTACGGCGTGTTCTGCTTGTGGACAGTAGGGGAGAACCGGGGTTGCCGACGGCGTCGCGACCTTCGGATGTTCAGGCTCACATCCGCGTATAGAGTGATCGGTAACGATGAAAACAGCGTCGAATGGCTTGATTATGAATGAGATCGATCGATTGATGTCGTACAAGATCAATAACGATCGTGTCGCATGGTGATGATCGTTGCCGATTGTTGCCAAATGGAGCCTCCTGTCAGGTTCGAACTGACGACCTGCCGCTTACAAGGCGGCTGCTCTGGCCAACTGAGCTAAGGAGGCGTGCCCGCCACGCATCGGCGCGGCGGACGAAGGTCCAGTATAACGAATGAACTGGATTTAGTTGTACATCACGGGTAGAGGGGTCCCTTGTCGGAACCGATCTCCGGCAGCGTGCCGGACTGACCCACCTGAGCGGAGTCGAGTCCGATCGCCTTGAGGAACGCGGTACGCGTATCCACGCTGGAATCCAGTCCCTGACGGTTCCAGTACTTGCCGTTGAACGTGACGGTCGGCGTGGTCATCTGTCCCTTGAGCGAGCCTTCGGTGTTCCACAGTTCGCTGCGCAGCGGCGTGTAATCGGCCATCGCCGTGACCCAGTCCTTGTACTGGTAGTCATTGTCGGTGGCTTTGGCGGCGACGTCCTCGCTCACGCCGGCCGCGATCATCTGCTGCTTGATGTCGTCATCACTCACCGACTTGTAGCTGGTTTCGCTCGGCTGGAAGTCCTCCGCGTACATCAGGCTGATGAACTTGAGGATGTGGTCGGGGTCGTTGTCGTTCTCCATGAGCTCGATCGTGGCGTTCGCGGTGCGCGTGGAGTATTCGTCGGTCGAGTACCGATCCATGAATCCGTTGGGGTGGATCTCCAGATTGATCTGACCGGCGTCGACCATCTGCGAGAAGGTGTCTCCCATGGAACGCTCGAAACTGCCGCATCCCGGGCACATGAAGTCCATGTACACGCCCACGGTGGGAACGCCGTCAACAGGCTTGTTCACGCCGTCCTTCGACAGGATGAAGCCGCCCTTGTCGGTGGCGTTCGCCGGCTTGGGGGAGGCCTTCTCCACCTTGGCCCATGCGGCGTTGAGATCGTCGGCGTTCGCGCTGGGATTATTCGACTTCCACACGTTGAATCCGATCACGGCCACCAGAATCACCACAATGGCCACCACGACCGCGCCGATAATGGTCTGATTGCGACGATCTCGTGCCTCCTGTTCCGCCTTTGCCTTCGCGGCCGCGGCTTCGGCCGCCTGACGTGCCTTGCGGTTGGCGGGTTTCTTCGTATTGGCCATGGATGTGCCTCGTATTCCCCTGTTTTCAATGGTTTCCGGCATGGATGACCGGGTTCGTTACAGCAGCCCTCAATATAACAGCGGAGGGTAAATAAACGGTGATGATGCCCGGGGTTGTCGCGACCGTATGGTCATGGCGTACGGTATGTGGGTATGGTCGCGGCTTGGTTCGGTTGTGCGACTTCTGTGCGGCTTCGTGTGATTACTCAGTCCAGCATGATCGGAGCCCAGTCGATGCTGCCTCCGGCGAGCAGCATGGCCACGCCGGCGAGGATAAGCACCAGCCAGATCAGCGTAAGCGTCCAGCCGCGTCGATGCGCCGACTGTTGCAATCGTTCCTGTTCCTCGGGTGGCGGCATTCCGGGAGCTCCCGCGGCGGCCAGATTCGCGTCGATCGACGGGGACGGTGCACCCAGATCGCCGCGCAGTGTTCCGGCACCCAGACGTGCGAATCGCGAATACGGTCCGAGTGCCGCGGCGAACCATGCGGCGGCCATGCACGCCATCAGCGTGAAGCCCGATGCCGAAAGCGCGCTGCCGGCCAGCAGAGGGAACCGCAGCTGCGTACCGAACGCCAGAATCGTGCCGGTGGTCGACGGCAGCATCAACGCCGTGGTGAGGAACGCGGTCAGTGCGGCGAACAGCGCCAGCATAAGCAGCGTGGGTATCACGGTCAGTGCCAGTCCCTTGATCAGGTGCCAGGGCAGGGAACCGATGATCAGCGCGCCGTCGGTGCCTTTGCGCAGACCGCCGCGCTTGTTTTCACGTTCCAGCTGCGAATTGCGCGACAGACCCATCACCGTGAATGCCCACAACAGGAATGACGCCGACATGAGTCCGGCGGCCGGCGTGCTCGCCGTAAACAGGCACAGCGGTGCGGCCAGCAGACACATGATCATGCGTCCACGCGGCACATACCAACTCCGCATGACGTCGGCATGGTCCTCGCGCGGTTGATACGGGGGTTGTTCCGGTTGCGGTTGCGGCAGTTGCTGTTGGTCGTACGGGTGCCCGTACTGATCGTATTGAGGTTGCTGATCGTACTGTTGCGCGTACGGATCAGGGGCGTAGCCCGGTTGCGGCTGTCCCGGCTGGCCCGGTTGCGGCTGGAGCAATCCGGGCTGTCCGTAGACCAGCGTCGCATCCATGTCGGGCGATGGCGGCGGTGTCGGCGCAGCCATTCCCGGAGCGCTCGCGTTCGATGCGGTCCGCGTCGGTGGCAGTACGGTCGTGGACGCGACCGGCACGCCGGTGATAGGCGGTTCCTTGGGCGGTTCGCCGATGGTCGGTGCCTGCACAAGCGTTGTGGTGCCAAGGACCGGATCAGGGCCGATGATGCGTGTCTGGTCCGGATTCGACGATGCCACGGGACTCGACGACGTCGCAGGATTCGACGATGCCACGCGCGGTACGGGCGGCTGATTCGGCGTCGACTGCACGCTTCGCGGTTCAGCCATGTGCCGGCTTGTCGCGGTTTGGTCGTTCGGCATCGGCTGACCGTTTGCCATCGCGGTCGTTCCCACTGGGCGAATGGCGGGGGCGGCTGCCGGCAGAGAATCGAAAAGATGATCCAGTTCCCCTTGCTTCTGCTCATCGGACTCGTCTCCCAGCGTCTGCAGCCTGCTGAGGGGATTGGTCGCCGATTCAGGTGCCGAGCCGTTGTTGGCATTGTCGCCATCAGTGTTCAGCCAGTCGAGCTGGTCGTACGAATGCACGGGCGCGGGATAGCTCGCCGGCATGGGGGTGACCGCAATGGTGTCGGCGGACGGGGGTTCCGTGGACGGTGTATCGGCATTCGTACCGTCGTCCGCGTCGGCGCTCGCAGTGGCGTATACGGTTCGTGAAGGCAGTGTCGTCGGCACGGTGTCGTCGGCACTCACGTTGTCGTTGTCGTTATCGTCGTGCACCGACTCGGGCAGTGGCGGATCGGCCGGCTGGAACGCCGGGCTGTCGGATGGCGCACGATCGACCGGCACCACACGGGTCTGCCCGGCCAGCACGATGGACGGCTTGTCCACATTCCATTCCTCATCGGTGCCAAAACCATCGTCAATGTCATCGTGGGAATAGTCATCGTGGGAATACGAGGGCTCATCGAACCGCATCGGCGATATCGATTCCGATTCGGCGGCCTCCATCAGCGAATCATTCGTGGACAATGGTTCCACGCCGATTACCTGGGTGAGTGCGGCCCGACGTTCATCAAGCGCCTTCCACAACGACCGCGGATTGTCTACGGCGTTCTCCGCGGCGAATGCATCCGTACTATCCGAAGAGCTTTTTCCAAAAGGGCGCACCACCCCGGCTTCGCCACCCTCGTCCGCATTGTGCTGGTCATCGTGGTGATCGTCCATGGCGGTCGGCATGGCACCGCTGAGCACGGGTTTGCCCGGCAGCGCCGATACACCGGGTTCGGCCACGGGCTGGAATCCGTTCGCATGCTGAGCGGAATCGGTGGAATCGTCGGCACTGGCGGCACTGGCGGCACTGGCGGGACCTGCGGCACCGGATTCCGCCCCCGTCCACAATTCCGGGGTCATCGCGTCCTGTTCGATGGTCTGCAGCAGTTCCAGAGGCGTGCATCGGTCACCGCGACGCGGGCTGAGTGCGCTACGGAACGCGGCCGTCGTGCGTGGCGGTAGTCCGGAAAGATTCGCGTTGCCGGCTGCGGCACGTTCCAGCACCGCCATCATCGGCTTGGATCCGAATACGGGCTGTCCGGTTGCGGCGAACGCCAATACCGCGCTCGTGCTCCACCAGTCGGTCGTCTCGTCGGACTCCGCGCCATCGATGATCTCCGGGGCGATGAAGCCGGGCGTGCCCATCACCAATCCGGTGCGGGTCACGTGGCTTTCCCCCTCGCCCATCGCGATGCCGAAATCCACCAGCACCGGGCCGGTACGAGACACCATCACATTCGTCGGCTTGATATCGCGGTGGATGATGCCCGCCCGATGCACGGCGGCCACCGCGTCGATCAGCTTACGCGCCAGGCGTTCCAGATCACCCGCCACATACTTGCCGTTCGCCAGCACGTCCTCACGCAGATTCTTGCCCTCGATGAGTTCGGTGACGATGAACGCGAGCGAATCATCCAGCTCCATATCCACGATCTGACATACGCCCGGGTGGTTCACCCGTCGCAATGCGGCTGCCTCGCGACGCAGTCGTTCGCGTGCCATGCCTGCGGTGTCCTCGCCGCCCTGGTGAAAGCCGTCGGTGCCGTCGCCGTCATCGCCCAACGAATCGCGCAGGATCTTCATGGCGTAGATATTGCCGCCGTCGTCCTTGACTCGCCACACCGAACCCATGGCACCGCCCCCAAGACGCGAGATGAGGGTGTAGCCCCCCACAAGGTTCCCCGGTGCCAGATTCAGCGCAGTCAAATCACTCATGCGCCCCATTGTGACACCCATACTCTACGACCGGTTCGATAGTCGGGAAACGGTTACGATATCGGCGACATGACAGGTCTGATCGAAGGTCATGTATGGTCTGTTCATCGTTCTCCGCATACACTGATAACGAACCAGAACGTTGTTGGAGGATGTATGAGCCGGAACGGTATGACGATCGTGACGAATAACAACGGCGACGATGGCGAGAGCGGCAGTGATGAGACGCGTCTGAATGCCGTCCTTTTCAATCGGGATATCCCGAAGCTGCGATTGACGGTTCCGGATCTGCCGGTGTTGAAGCTTTCGGATGTGAGAAATCCGCTGCGGCAGAAGGGCGGTCGGCAGATGCGGCGATCGTCGCAGGATTCGCAGCGTCACGGTCTTGATGGTTCTGCGGGCCCTGCCGATCACGAGCCGCTCGTGTCGGACCGACTGGGCGAGCGGCCGCTGGTGTCGGTCATCGTGCCCATATATAAGGTGGAGCGCTATCTCGACGAATGCGTAAGTGGCATCGTGAACCAGACCTATCGCAATCTTGAGATCATTCTCGTTGACGACGGATCGCCCGACGATTGTCCGCGTATGTGCGACGAATGGGCGGCCAAGGACGAGCGTATCCGCGTGATTCACAAGCCGAACGGTGGTCTGTCCGACGCAAGGAACGCCGGACTGGCGCAGGCGACGGGCGACTGCATCTATTTCGTGGATTCCGACGACGCGGTGGCGCCGAATCTGGTGGAACGTTCGGTGGACACCATGCGCGAATACGAGGCCGATCTGGTCATGTTCAAATTCGATACGATCTCCGAGAACGGCAAGCCGTTGCTTTCGGACTACAAGCACAACGATTTCGACGAGATCGTGGTGCTTACCCCGCAGGAGGCGCTCAAGGCGCAGGTGAAGGCGGAGATCGACGGATATTTCTGGTCGTTCATGGCCACGGCGAATATTTACAAGGATCATGATTTTTCGTTCCCGGTGGGACGCAAGATCGAGGATATGGCACGCATCTGCAACGTGATCGGCGAGGCCACGCTGATCGTGCGCATTCCCGAGGTGCTGTATCACTACCGTCTGCGTGGTGGCTCGATCATGAGCAGCTGGACGCCGCAGCTGCCGATCGACTGGGCCAAGGCCGCTGATGATCGTGAGGAGTATATCGTCTCGCGCTATCCGGAGTTGAAGACGTTCATGACGATGCAGCAGCTGACGTTTTTCGCGAATCTGGACTACGAGACGATCCGGCAGTCCCTGAACGCGCGTCTTGGCATCGATCCGGAGGAGGCCGATCGTCTGCGTCGGCGTATCGAGGGGCTGGAGCATGACGTCATCGACGCGGGCGAGGAGGTGCCGGAGTCGACGAGCAAGCTGATCGATATGCTGCGTGACGGGCTGCGGGACGGTGTGACGGACAACGTCGCCGATAATTTCAAGGAGATGCGTGAGGAGTGGCATCGGATCAGCGCGAGCTGGCGTGGTTCGATTCGCGAGGCGCGCGAGGCCAAGGAGGAGGCGCGCGAGGAGGCGAGGATCGCCCGCCAGATCCAGAAGGCCGCCGTGGAGTGATCCACCCGTGATGCGTTGCGTGTGTGATGGGTCGCGTGTGTGATGGTTCACGCGACACGCCGATGGAAGCGTTGTGCGACTTGGGATCCAAAAAATTTTGAAATAATCTGTTAGATCGATCAAACCCAAGTCGTACAACGATTGACGGCAATCGTTTTAAGTACCGGTTGGTAATGTGCGCGCTCTCATATAGTTTCTTGAGTTGATCAATTAACGGCATTAACGTATATTGAATCTCGCAAACACCAACATGCTTAATGGCAAAGGAGCTATGTGATGAGCATCCGCGACTATGTGACCGGTGTCGGCCACGTCGGTATCCCCACCAACGATCTTGAAGGCACCATCGCCTACTACGAGAAGCTCGGCTTCGAGTGCGAGGGCATCTACCCGAATGGCGATGACCGTTGCACCTTCCTGCATCTGAACAACCTCACCCTCGAGGTGTGGACCATGGCCGAACCGGCCGGCGTCACCGGCGCGATCAACCACTTCGCGCTCGACGTCACCGACATCGACAAGGCGTTCGAGCAGGCCGTGGAGCTGGGGCTCGATCTGGTCGAGGGATCGGTCCAGCACATCGACACCTTCCACGAGAACGGCATCCGCTACTTCAACGTGCTCGGTCCCAACCACGAGACCATCGAGTACTGCCAGATTCTGTAGGAATCGGTGACTTCCGGGGTCGCGGTTCGGCACACGGAACGCGGGCTCGTCGTCGAGCGGAACCGATCACCAATCGACAATACATAACTCAATACCGCAAAACTGAACTCCATAACTGAATTACATAACTGAACATTTCACCCTTTTCCTTCGTTGGCCTTAGCTTCGGCGGGTTACGGCGAATCCAACGGGTCCGATCGCGATGCCGGCACGGCGGCCACGAATGCGATGCATGCATTCGCGGACTGCACGCCAAGGATGTCGTGGCAATGCGTCGTGCTGAAGCGACGCGGACTCGTCGAATATTCACTCGTGTAACCGCCTGTGTTTGCAGGGGCTGGGCCAACGAATCCGGTTTGATGGCACTGCCGTCTTTCGGGCACGGACCCGTCTTTGCGCGCGAACGGTTGCACACGGTTTCCAGAAGAAGGAATCATGGCACAAGCAACTGAAATCACCGGTGCCGAAGCCGGTCAGGTCGCCAAGAACGGCGGCAAGAAGACCCCGTGGATCGAGTTCTCCGACGGATACCTCGATCGCACCCCCGTACTGCAGTTCGCAATGACCGCAGTCCTGTTCGGCATCTGGGCCGTCGCGTCCAGCCTCAACGACGTACTCATCACCCAGTTCAAGGCAGTGTTCTCGCTGAGTGATCTCGCCACCGCATTCGTGCAGAGCGCGTTCTACGGCGGCTACTTCCTCATTGCCATCCCCGCCTCGCTGTTCATCAAGAAGACCAGCTACAAGCTGGGCATCATCGCCGGTCTGTCGCTGTTCGCGGTCGGCTGCTTCATCTTCTTCCCGGCGTCCCGACTGGTCACCTATGAGGTGTTCCTGTTCGCCATCTTCGTCGAGGCCATCGGTCTGAGCTTCCTCGAGACCTCCGCCGACACCTACGCCACCCTGATGGGCCCGAAGCGTCTTGGCACTGTGCGACTCAACGTGGCGCAGACCATGAACGCCCTCGGCCTCATCACCGGCATCCTGCTCGGCAAGTACCTCGTGTTCCAGGACTCCAACCTGCACGCCGAAATGGCCAAGATGGCCCCTGACGCCGCCAAGGCCTACGGTGCCGAGCAGCTGGGCCGCACGCTGGAGCCGTACAAGTACCTGCTGATCGTGCTCGCCGTGCTGATCGTGCTGTTCGCGCTCACCAAGTTCCCGAAGTGCCGCCCCGCCACCAAGGAAGGCACCGTCGCCAAGGCCACCCTCGGCGAGACCATGACCTACCTGTTCCACAACGGTCGTTTCTGGAAGGGCATCGGCACCCAGTTCATCTACGCCGGTGCGCAGACCGGCATCTGGTCCTTCACCATCCGTCTGGCGCTGAACCAGGGCGGTGCGTCCATGACCGACCGTGACGCCGCGAACTTCATGATCATCAGCTACATCGTGTTCTTCGTCGGACGTCTTGGCGCCAGCTACCTGCTCTCCAAGTTCCGTGAGACCCGAGTGCTCGCCATGTTCATGATCGGCGGCGCGATCGTGCTGCTCGGCACCGCGTTCCTGCCCGGCATGACCGCCGTGTGGTTCGCCGTGGCCGTGAGCTTCTTCCTCGGACCGGGCTGGCCGACCATCTACTCCCGTACGCTGAAGACCGTCGAGGATCGTCGCCACACCGAAACCGCCGGCGCGATCATCGTGATGGCCCTGGTTGGTGGCGCGTTCCTGCCCACCCTGCAGGGTGCCCTGTCCGACGCCACCACCATGCAGTTCTCCTTCATCCTGCCGGCCGTTGAGCTTGCCATCGTGGGCCTGTACTTCATCACCGAGTTCAAGCGTGACAAGTACACTCCGGCTCAGCTCAAGGAGATGGCCGCCAAGGAAGAGGCCTGGGAGGAAGAGGCCTGATTCCCGTTCCATGCCGGAGGCCGGTCGCCAACTGCGCAACACTGTGCGCGGTATGGCGACCGGCCTCTTTACGTTACGTGGGCCGTTATGCGTTACGTGGGCCGTGTCGGGTTTTTGGGCGCATGTTGATAAACGTTGAAATTGCAACGTTTTGTGGATGTGCGTTACGTGGGACGCCCGGCCCGCGTAACACTAGGCGGCCCACGTAACGCATCACATGGGCCGCCTAACGATGTTGCGCCTGCTCGCTACATCATGCGGGCGGCGTCATCAACGCATCGCAACGCGTTGAGCGAGCGCGGATAGCCGATGTACGGCAGACATTGCGAGACCACGGAGATCAGGAACGCGCGATCATTGCCCAGTCGCATGTTCGCCGCCGCATGACTGGTCAGTTGCGGTTCGCATCCGCCTTGCGCCGCGATGAAGCAGAACGTGATCATCTCGCGCTGCTTCAGGTCCAGACCCGTACGCGTGTAGTAGTCGCCAAAGCAGTTTGCCGCCAGCCAACGGTTGATATGACGCTTTTCCTCCGGGCCCGACTTGTAGAAGTCCTTCATGCCGTCGCCGAAGATGTCAACCTGCGCCTGCGTGCCCTTCTCCCGGCGATCGTCGTTCGTGACGGTGGCCTGCGACGGCAGCGGCAATGTCACGCCCTGTGCGCGCAGTACGTCGTTCAGCGCGACGATGAACGGATACGCACGACCGATGCCCAGATACGCCACCGACTGATAGGTGATTTCCTTGGCCTCGATGGGTGTGACTCCAGCGGTGAGCGCCGCCGGGGTGATGCCGCGAAACTCGGTAAGGCATTGCGCGCCGATCAGGGTGGCGAGAATGGCCATATAGCGGGTGCGGTCGTCGAGGTCGTTCACGCCGGGCTCGTTGGGGACTTCGTCGAGCGCGAAGTTCTCGATGATCTGCGCGAGATCGGGGTCGTCGTCGTGCAGCAGTTCAGAATCGGGGAAGGATCGACGGTGGTATTCCTCCGCTGCGGGGGTGATGGTCATGAATACTCCTGGTGATGCTGATGATGTGGATAGTAATGCGGTTGGATGTGAGCGATGGTGGAGTACGGGAAGACGGAGTTGGGCGAAGTAGTGGATGACCCCATTCTTGCGCAACGCTAGTGTGATCACACTACGGACTGCACGCTACGGACTGCGCACTACGAAGTTGGGTATCTGATTGCCCTAGTGTGATCACACTAAGGGCTACACACTAAAGAACTCCGCAGTTGGGCACTTGGTTTTGGTTAGTGTGATCACACTAAGGGAGAGGGGCGGGAGAGGGGCGCGACGCTAGACGAGGGCGTTGTACTCGTCTGCGTCCACCGGTTCGAGCCACTCGTTGGATGCGCCTTCGACGACGTTCATGATCGCGATATGCGAAAACGCGGAGTCAGGTGCCGCTCCATGCCAGTGCTTGGTTTCAGGAGCCACGTACACCACATCACCGGGGTTGAGCTCCTGCGGTTCCTTGCCCCATTCCTGGTAGTATCCTCGACCGCCCACAGCGATCAAAATCTGGCAGGCGCCGTGATGGATATGCCAATTGTTGCGGCAGCCGGGTTCAAACGTCACATTCGACACGTTCACTTCCTTGCCACTCACCAGTGGTGCCAGATAACTTTGCCCGACGAAGTATTGTGCATATCCGACGTTGGGTTCGCCGAGCGGGAACGCGCTGGAGTTGTCGATGGTCATGATGGGATCGATCCTTTCCGAGACGTGTGCAGTACAGACCTCGATGCGTATCCGCGGCATCTGTGGCGTCTGCGACGCTGATCGTATGGTCGTTGCGCTGATCTGGCGGCGTGATCGTCGTGATCAAGCGCGTGGATTGGCGATCGGACGGACCGTGAATCCTATCCGCCATGCGTCCTTCCTGCGGCGGATCCGCGCGTGATACGGTCAAATGCCAGTCTGGATGCATCATCGCTGTCTACATTAGGCTGGATTCATCGTCATTACAATTGCAAATGATGTATACGATGCTATGCGTGTGAAGCATGGAATCTGTGACGGCGGTGGGATCGAAAATGTCGATTGAAATACTGATCGATAATGCCGATCGATAATGTCGACCGAGCACGTATGAGCATATGTGATCGTTCGCGACACGCGCAGTCAACTATGGTCCATTGAGTAGTGCAAGCGCTTGTACTGATATGTGTGCGCTAACAGTTATCGAATCTTGCCGAGGTGTCACTACGCCTAGCGTTTTGTGGTGTATATTGAATCTTGGCTCATCGGAGAGTGATTTCCGCAACCGCCAACAACGCAGTTTGAGGTGCAACCGTCCGGCAAGTCCAATGCAGGGATGCAGTGGGATATGCAAGGCAAGTGAAACCAAAAACGGTGATAACTGAATACCTAATGAACACCCCCTTTTACAACGGATCGTGAGGCACGTACCTGCCTCTGAAAGGAAATGATTACCATGGCAGAAGTGGTATTTGACCATGTCACCCGTATCTACCCGGGCAACGACAAGCCCTCGGTGGACAACCTGAACCTCAACATCAAGGACGGTGAGTTCCTTGTGCTCGTTGGCCCTTCCGGTTGCGGTAAGTCCACGACTCTGCGCATGCTGGCCGGCCTCGAGGAGGTCAACAAGGGTCGCATCCTCATCGGTGATAAGGACGTCACCAACATGCAGCCGAAGGACCGTGACATCGCCATGGTCTTCCAGAACTACGCTCTGTACCCGCACATGACCGTCGCCGCCAACATGGGCTTCGCCCTGAAGATCGCCGGCACCCCGAAGGACGAGATCGACAAGCGCGTGCGTGAAGCCGCCAAGATCCTCGACCTCACCGAGTTCCTCGACCGTAAGCCGAAGGCACTGTCCGGTGGTCAGCGTCAGCGTGTGGCCATGGGTCGTGCAATCGTCCGTAAGCCGAAGGTCTTCCTCATGGATGAGCCGCTGTCGAACCTCGACGCCAAGCTCCGTGTGCAGACCCGTACGCAGATCGCCGCCCTGCAGCGTCAGCTCGGCGTCACCACCCTGTACGTGACCCACGATCAGACCGAGGCTCTGACGATGGGCGACCGCATCGCCGTCATCAAGCTCGGCATCCTGCAGCAGGTCGGCGCCCCGACCGAGCTGTACGATCGCCCGGCCAACGTATTCGTTGCAGGCTTCATCGGCTCCCCGTCCATGAACATCAACACGCACCCGGTCGTCAACGGCCAGGCCAAGATCGGCGACGACACCGTTGATCTGCCGGCCGACGTGGTTGCCAAGCTGACCCCGGAAGACAAGGGCCAGATCGTCGTCGGCTTCCGTCCGGAGGACGCTGACCTCGCCACTTCCGAGGACAAGAACGCGTTCCAGCTGCACGTGGCCAACGTCGAGGACCTCGGTTCCGACGGCTACATCTACGGCACCATCGTGACCGACGGCTCCGCCGCCGAGCAGGCCAGCTCCGTGATGGGCGACCAGAACAAGATGACCACCGTGCGTGTCAACCCGCGCAAGCTTCCGAAGGTGGGCTCCACCGTGCGCATCAAGATCGACCCGACCAAGATGCACCTGTTCGCCCCGAGCTCGGAGCTGCGTCTCAACTAATAACCAACAAACGTCGGCGAGAAGGTTTTGTGGGATTCCATTCCCGCCGATACAACGAGATGAGTTCCCCTCTCTTCCTCTCTGTCTCATCTCGTTGCACAGTGTAGCCCCGCAGCCAGTGCTGGTTGCGGGGCTTCCTTTATATGTGGCGTGCGGCGGTTCACAAATCGCGGATATTGCTGAAGGAGGCAAGGGATTCCGGCCTCGCGGATGGGTATTCCCGATTTGTGCACCGCTATCACGGCAGACCCTCGAAGGCCTTCGCAAACCCGAACATTCGGGAGCCCCTCACAGTAAGTTGGAGACTATGGAAAACGTGGAATTTGACCCCAGACTCGTACAGGCGACTTCCGTCAATGCCCCGGACGATGGCGTTCCCGGACAGAAGGCCGCTCAGCCCAAGGCGCTGAAGATCACCGCCGCGAGCTCGAACCCCAAGATGTTCACCCTGCCGTGGCACAAGCCGCTTTCCCAGTGGCCCGCCGATCTGCTCGCCAACCTGCCGCGAGGCATCTCCCGACACGTGGTTCGCTTCGTGCGCGTGGGCAACGACGTATACGCCATGAAGGAGATCACGCAGTCGGTGGCCCAGCGTGAGTACGAGCTGTTGCGCCAGCTCGAGAAGATCGACGTGCCGTCGGTCAAGCCGATCGCCGTGGTGACCGGCCGGCACGACCGCGACGGCAAGCCGCTGGAATCCATGCTGGTCACGCAGCACCTGAAATTCTCATTGCCGTACCGTGCGCTGTTCGCCCGTAACCTGCGTGAGGACACCGCGGACCGTCTGATCGACGCACTGGCCGTGCTGTTGGTGCGTCTGCACCTGATCGGTTTCTACTGGGGTGATGTGTCGCTGTCGAACGTGCTGTTCCTGCGCGACGCCGACTGCTTCGCCGCCGTGCTCGTGGACGCCGAGACCGGTGAGCTCTACCCGCAGCTGACCGAGGGCCAGCGCGAGTACGATATCGACCTTGCCCGCACGAACATCATCGGCGAGCTTATGGATCTGAGCTCCGGCAAGCTGTTGCCCGACGACGTGGACGAGGTCGAGGTGGGCAATCGTCTGGTCGAGCGCTACCACTCGCTGTGGAGCGCGCTCACCGACGTGGAGAGCTTCAGCCCCGACGAGATGTGGAAGATCGAGAAGCGTGTGAACAGGCTCAACGAGCTCGGTTTCGACGTGGACGAGCTGGAGATGAACACGTCCGAGGATGGCAATCGCGTGCGTGTGCGTCCGCGTGTGGTGGACGCCGGCTACGCGTCGCGCAAGCTGCTGCGGCTCACCGGCCTCGACGTGCAGGAGAACCAGGCGCGTCGACTGCTCAACGATCTGGACGCCTACCGTACGTCCACGTGGCGTCAGGGCGAGGATCTGGAGATCGTGGCCACCGACTGGATGCGCGAGGTGTTCGAGCCGACTGTGCGCATGATCCCGGCCGAATACCGTTCGCAGATCGAGCCTGCGCAGTTCTTCCACGAAGTGCTGACGCACCGTTGGTATCTGGCGGAGAAGGTGGGGCACGACGTGCCGATGGCCGAGGCCGTGAACAGCTATATCGACACCGTGCTGCCGAACTACAAGCTCGATGCGAAGGTGATGGACGCCATCAACGCCGACGCCGATGCGGGTGTGGTCGACGACGAGGATTCGTATGGCGACGACGGCTACGGCAGCGATTACAACCCGGACTACGATCCCGACGCCGCCGTCTGGGCCAGCTGAGACGGTTCTTGCCATTCGTGGGACGCTGTCTGAACGCCGGCGGCTCGTGCATTGGCATGTCCGCCTTGTTGCTTCCATTACTCTTCTGTATTGCAATTGATTTCATCAATATGAACCGGAAGAGAGACGCCCATGCAAAAACGGATGAGGATTGTCGCGATACTTGCATCATTGATGTTGTTGGCCGCCCCGAACATTGCTTCGGCACAGCAGGACGACAGCATCATGATCGGCCGGACGCGAGTCGACGCTTCGCTGAATGTCACCAATCAGGAGGAGCTTGATGCACTGCTGAATTCCGGTGAGCCGATTTCAGTGGTGCAAAGTGTCACAGACGGTTCCATTCTTGCAGTGGAACCATTGGAAAACCAGTCGGGTGTGGTCGTCTCCTATCACGATCCACGCAGATCGGGAGACGTGGGCCTGCAACCGTAAGGGTTTCGGCACCCGTGAAGGAGGGGCCGAAACCCTTACGACTGCAAGGTGGCGCCGTCGTTACTTCGTTGCGCCAACGGCGGCTGCGGCTTCGCGGCGGGCGCGGGCCACGGCGTAGAGGCTGATGCCTGCGGCCACGGAGGCGTTGAGCGACTCCACCATGGAGCTGATCGGAATGCCGGCGATCGAATCGCAGGCTTCGCGCACCAGACGGCTCAGGCCCTTGCCCTCGGAGCCGAGCACCACCACGAGCGGATCGGTCTCGAAACCGGTCTCGCCAACGAGCGCGTCACCGCCACCGTCAAGGCCGACGGAGTAGTAGCCGCGTTCCTTGAGGCTTTCGATCGCCTTGGTCAGGTTCACCACGCGGGCCACCGGCAGGTGGGCGGCGGCACCGGCCGACACCTTCCATGCGGCGGCCGTCACGGACGCGGACCGGCGTTCCGGCAGGATCACGCCGTTGGCGCCGAACGCGGCGGCGGAACGGATCACGGCACCCAGATTCTGCGGGTCGGTCACGCCGTCGAGCGCGATGAACAGCGGACGGGCCTTGATCTGCGCCTCGGGGCCGGCGGCCTCCATGGCGCGGGCCTTGCGATCGGCGCGGTCCACGAGCTCCTGCAGCGAGGAGTACTGGTACGGCTGCACCTTGAGCACCACGCCCTGATGGTTCGAGGAGCGTGCGATGCGGTCCATCTCCAGACGATCCGCCTCGAGCAGGTGCAGTCCCTGGCGCGTGGCCAGCTGCACGATCTCACGCGTGCGGTCATCATGTTCGATGCGCGCCGCCAGATACAGTTCCTTGGCGGGGACGCCAACGCGCAGTGCCTCGACGACCGCGTTGCGGCCGATCACCAGATCATCGGAATCCGACGTGAACTTGGCGGCGCGACGCTTGGCCGCCAGTCGCGGATCGGCCATCTGGCGGCGTTCCGCCGCCTTCTTGGCGCGATACGCCTTGTGGTACACGCGATCCTCGGCCTTGGGCGTAGGGCCGTACCCGCGCAGCTTGTTGCGATGCTTTCCACCCGACCCCTTGGTCGGTCCTTTCTTCATAGCCATAGATTCCATTGTCCCACAAGGTGTTCCGCGGCATACGGCGGCGGTGGCCAACGGTGCACGTGTCAGCCTTGCGTGTGGTCAGTACACAAGCAGACCGCCGTCGATGGGCGTATCGGTGCCGGTCACATACGCCGACGCGTCGGATGCGAGAAACACCAGCAGCCCCTGCAGCTCGTCGTTGCGCGCGAACCGCCGCTCGGGCACCATCTGCAGCATCGCATCGTGGCCTTCCTCGCTCACCGAGTCGCCGAAGATGCCGGACCAGATATAGCCGGGAGTGATCGCATTCGACCGGATGCCATACGGTGCGAGCGCGGCCGCCAGATACTGCGTGTACCGTGTCACGCCGGCCTTGGTCACGCCGTAGCTCATGTTCGGCGCGGGGAATCCGCCCATGTTGAGCACGGTGTGCCCGGCCGTGGAGGACGTGAAGATCAACGATCCGCCATGCCCGTGCTCGCGCATGATCTGATGCGCGATCTGCCCGGTCATGAACGCTCCGGACAGGTTGATGTCCAACGTCTTCTGCCATTTATCGAACGGGATGTCGATCGAGTCGTCGGTCAGGCAGACACCGGCATTGAGAAAAGCGATGTCGACGGTGCCGAGTCGATCGACGAGCGTCGTCTTCAACGCCGCCACGCTGTCGGGGTCGGACACGTCACAGCCGATGGCGACCACGGTCACGCCGTACTTATCCGACATCTCGGCGGCGAGTGATTCCAATTGGTCGAGTTTGGCGGGTAGATCGACCAGCGCCACGTCCGCGCCTGCCTCTGCCCATGCGGCCGCCGCACTGCGACCGATGCCGCCGGCGGCTCCGGTGACGAAGCCCTTCTTGCCGGCCAGCGAGAACTCCTGCATAACTGAATGATCCGCATCACGCCATTTGTCGAGCGGGTAACGGTCGTCGAAATTTGCCACGATTGCCCCTTACGTCGTCATTGACTTGGAATATTGCTTGGAATATCACCGAATCGTGTGGAACGGGGAACCTGCATAGCGGCAGGCTCCCCGTCATGATTCAGTAGTTATATTGTAAACCGCTCACACCACGCCATATTCGCGCAGCAGCTTGCCGATGTCGGTGCCACTGATCCTTATGCATGTTGGCCGGCGCCAGCGCCATTGTTGGCGCCGTACCTTCAGTATCGCGCTAATACGACACGTGTTCAATAGACAGTCTTCGGCGGGTTGTCGGCGCGCTGAGATACTTGGCGAAAATCACAGAACTGCAATGTAGGCAAAATCGAGGGTTGAAATTCTGCGGCTCATTGTTCCGTACATTGCAGTTGTGTGTTTTTCCCCGACCTACATGACACAATGGCGAAGTGTGTCGATGGAACGTACGGGCGTACATCGGTACAATGGCTGACAACAAGTCGTCATACGACGGCTTGAGGCATCCGCACAGTTCCGTGGAGGTTTCGACTGGAAACCTTGCATTGTCAAGGATTCGGGGTCTTGATCCCGAAGGGGGACTGACTACTCTGCGGCGGAACCATGAGGTGCATGATGAAGGATCCCGCCAGAAATCACCCGGATCACCCGGATCGTCCGGAACAGAACGCCGTGCCCGTCCAGACGGGCCAATCGACGGCAGCCCAGTCAACTCAACCAACGACGGTCTCCGCGGCCGAAGCCAAGCCCATTCCCGACGATCCGTCGCAACTTGATTCCGCGACGGTGGCCGCCGGACTCAATACCGATATCGAACGGGGACTCTCCGCCGAGGAAGCCGCCCGACGTCTTGCCGAATTCGGCCCGAACAAACTCGCCGGAGCGCCGCCGACCCCGAAATGGAAGAAGTTCCTCGCCCAGTTCAAGGACCCGCTCGTCTACCTGCTGCTCGCCGCAACGGCGATCTCACTGGTCGCATGGTTCATCGAACGCGCCAACAATCCCGCCGAGGCGGAGGCCCTGCCGTTCGACGGCATCGTCATCGTACTGATCCTGGTGCTCAACGCCGTGCTCGGCTACGCGCAGGAGGCCAAGGCCGAACAGGCTGTCGCCGCGCTCAGTCGCATGGCCGCCGCCCATGCCACCGTGTTGCGTGACGGTCAGCCCGTCTCCATCCCCACCTCCGAAGTCGTCCCCGGTGACATCGTGCTGCTCGCCGAAGGCGACACCGTGGCGGCCGACGGCCGGCTCGCAGCCACTGCCGCGCTGCATATCGCCGAGGCGTCGCTTACCGGCGAATCCGTGCCCGTCACCAAGAATCCCGCCATGCTCGCCGAAGCCAAGGCGCTCGGCGACCGCACCAACATGGCGTTCAACGGCACCTCCGTCACGCAGGGCACCGGCCGTCTGATCGTCACCGCCACCGGCATGCGCACCCAAGTAGGCAAGATCGCGCGCATGCTGTCCGACCAGAAGGAAGACCCCACACCGCTGCAGAAGGAGATCGCGTTCGTCTCCAAGGTGCTCGGCCTCGCCGTCTGCGTGATCGCCGCGCTCGTGCTCGTACTGCTCGCCGTGGTGTACGGATTCAACTCCACGCAGGACGTAATCGACTCGCTGCTGCTCGCCGTCTCGCTCGCCGTGGCCGCCGTGCCGGAAGGCCTCGCCGCCATCCTCACCGTGGTGCTCGCGCTTGGTGTGCAGCGCATGGCCAAGCATCATGCCATCGTCAAGAAACTGTCGTCCGTGGAGACGCTCGGCTCGGCGTCCGTGATCTGCTCCGACAAAACCGGCACGCTCACCCGCAACGAAATGACCGTGCAGCGCGTGATCACCCCGTCCGGCGAGATCGCGCTCACCGGCACCGGCTACGGCATCACCGGCACCGCCACCACAATCGACGGTGACACGCTCTCCGATGATGATCCCCGTCTGCGTGAGGCACGGCATACGCTGCTCGTCGGTGCGATCGCCAACGACGGCAAGCTCAACGACGACGGCACGATCGTCGGCGACCCGACCGAGGTGTCGTTGATCGTCGGTGCGCGGAAAATCAGCGGTGCAGGGACAGACCGTTCCGGCCTCGGTCAGTCCGGCACCGATCAGTATGCGCGAGTGGCCGAGATCCCGTTCACCTCTGATCGCAAACGCATGACCGTGATCGCGCAGAAGACGATCGACACAGCCGAGGCGCCCGACTCCAGTACGTCCGATTCTGGCATGCTCACCGCCTACGCCAAGGGTGCGCCCGACGTACTGCTCGAATACTGCACACGCATCGAGGAAAATGGCACGATCCGCGCGCTCACCGACGCCGATCGCGCTCGCATCCTTGCCGACGTGGAACGCCTCTCCCGTAACGCCTACCGTACGCTCGGTCAGGCGTACCGCCCGCTGAACGCCTCAAGCATCGACGCCATCGACGGACTGGAACGCAACGCCGACGGCGCGCTCGCCAAGGACATCGCCGATCAGCCCGACGCCATCGAACGTGACATGATCTGGACCGGCATGGTCGGCATCATCGACCCGCCGCGTACTGAGGTGCGTGACGCCGTGGCCGAGGCGCACGGTGCCGGCGTGCGCACGGTCATGATCACCGGCGACCATCCGCTCACCGCGGCACGAATCGCCACTGATCTTGGCATCATCACAGCCGACGACGGCAGCGCCAGCACCGCCAGCACCGTCACCAACAGCACAACCAACCTCACCTCCACCCAGCCGCAGGCCCTCACCGGCGACCAGCTCGACCGCCTCACCGACGCCGAATTCGCCGACGCCGTGCGCACCGTGTCCGTCTACGCGCGCGTGGCCCCCGAACATAAGATGCGCATCGTCGACGCGCTGCAGGAACAGGGCGAGATCGTGGCCATGACCGGCGACGGCGTCAACGACGCCCCGGCAGTCAAATCCGCCGACATCGGTGTGGCCATGGGCATCACCGGCACCGAAGTGACCAAGGAATCCGCCAAGATGATCCTGACGGACGACAACTTCGGCACCATCGTGGCCGCCGTGCGCGAAGGCCGATCCATCTTCGACAACATCCGCAAATTCCTGCGATACCTGCTCAGCTCCAACATGGGCGAAGTGCTCACCGTGTTCGGCGGCGTGCTACTCGCCGGATTCCTCGGCATCAGCGAACCCGGTGCCGACAGCGTGACCGTGCCGCTGCTCGCCACGCAGCTGCTGTGGATCAACCTGCTCACCGACGCCGCGCCCGCCATGGCCATGGGCGTGGACCCGTCCACCGAAAACGTGATGAATCGCAAGCCACGCAAGCTCACCGACCGCGTGATCGACGCACGTATGTGGAGTGACGTGATCGTCGTGGGCCTGCTCATGGCCGCGGTCACGCTCATCGGCATGGACCTCTACCTGCCCGGCGGACTGCTCACCGACGATTCCGCGATGCACGTGACGCATGACGAGCAGATCGTCATGGCACGAACCATGGGCTTCACGATCCTCGTATTCGCCCAGCTGTTCAACGCGCTCGCCGCCCGCAGCGCCGATCAGACCGCGTTCCTGGGCATGTTCTCCAACAAGTGGCTGTGGGGCGCGATCGCGCTGTCGATCGTGTTGCAGCTGCTGGTGATCTACGTGCCGTTCCTGAACGTGGCGTTCGGCACCACGCCGCTGGACCCGCATCAGTGGCTTGAGTGTGTGGGACTGGCCGCCCTCGTGCTTGTTGGCAGCGAGATCTACAAGTTCGCGCTACGAACGGTCGGGGCTGCCCGATCGTAAGCATTCCGTGTAGTCCATGGCATCTTTCGGCAACGAAAGTTGAACGTTCACATCGTGTGAAATAATGGCTTAGACAGACATGCCGATAGGCATATCGGCGAACGGCGGGCACGTCATGGCGACGTAC